>CANHEC010000477.1 GCA_947459455.1 Chitinophagaceae bacterium | reverse complement strand
CACCTTGCCACGCAGCAGGCTGGTTTCCGACAATTTTTCGTTGGGGTAGGCCCGCACATTAAAGGCCGTGCCGGTCACCTTGATGCGGAAATTGGCTGTTTGGATGTAGAAAGGCACCTTCTTGTTGTGGGCCACATCGAAAAAAGCCTCGCCGACCAGTTGCACTTCGCGGTTGCCGCGGCCAAATTCGCGGCCGTAGGTCAGTTTGCTATCCGCATTCAGCCATACCTGGGTACCATCGGGCAGTTCCAGTTTGGTGCGGCTGCCGGGGCGGGTGCTTACGTGGTTTACCTCCTCGGGGCTGCGGGTGGCACCGCCAGCCATATCGCCGGCAGCAGAGCCGGCACCGGTGCTCAGCCAAAAGGCCAACAGGGCAATGGCAGCAATGCCAGCGGCATAGCGCCACCAGTTGCGCACTTCTTTTTTAATGGAAAAAAAACGGGGCTCAGCAACAGATTGCTCAACGACTTCGTATTGAAAATCAATGCCTTCGGCCTCCATTCGCTGCAGCAGCCGCTCAAAATCGGGGCGCTGGGCCCGCTGCGACTGCTGGCTGCCGGCGGCTTCCCAGGCGGTTTCTACTGCTCTCAGTTCATTGTACAGTTCGGGCTGCTGGCTCAGCAAATCGTTGAGCTCAGCCACCTCTGCCGCCGAAGCGTCACCGGTCAGTTTTTTGGTAAAAAGCAGCCAGATGCGGTTTTCCATACAGGAGCAATCCTCTTATGGACACAGGTTAGCGGCCAATCCCCCAAACCCTGCAAAGATTTTTTTTGACTTCCCTCCGACTCAGCGTTCGTGACGGGCTGGGGTGCTACCCCGCTTGCGCTGCAGGGTACCCAGTACGGTGGCCAGCTTTTTTAGTGCGATGGCCAGTTGGTTCTCAACCGTTTTGGGCTGTATATGCAGCAGCTCTGCAATTTCTTTGTGCTTCAGGCCGTCTTCTTTGGCCAGTTTGAAAATCACCTTGCACTGAGCAGGCAATTGGCCAATGGCCTCCTGTATTTGCTGATTCAGCTCCGCCGACCGCAATAGTTCGTCGGGGTCGGGCAGTAGCGAGGCTGGCTCTGTCACCAGTTCATCCAGCTGCATCGATGAAAAGCGCTGCTCGCCACGGTTGTAGTTCAGGCTATGGTTGCGGGTAGCAATATATAAGTACAGCTTCAGGTTTTGGATGTGGTCCAGCGTCTTGCGCTTCATCCACACCCGCATGAACACATCCAACACGATCTCTTCGGCGGCTTCGCGATGATGGCAGATAGAGTAGGCAAACTGCTGCAGGCGGCGGGCATACCTATAAAACAGCTCCTCATAGGCCAGCTGGTCTTCAAACGCCGCTATGCGGTGCTGCAATTCCGATAAATGGAGTTCGTGGTACATCGGCCGCAATCGATTGTGTAAAAATAGCCGGCCGCTTTACATTTCTAAATTTTCTGATTAAGAAACACAGGAAAATGTTTCAACCGGAGGTGCACAAACCCTTGTGGCACAAGGCTTTTGTGTAAAATGGACACATTACAAGCGGGGCCATCCCGCCATTTTCAGGCAGTGTTTCGAGATCACAACACTTGTAAACAGGTATGCTATATTGGAGTAAAGTGCGGACTACAATCACAGCTACCGCCGACGGTCGCAGCCCGGGCCCTCACCACCATTATCTGCTGGCCAGTTCAACCTGCATCCGCATCTGAATTCCTGACCTCCCGTTGCTGCATTTGCGGTGTACCAGCCGCCAGCAGCTACCGCCCGAAATACCTGCATTCTCCTTTGCTTGGTGCACCAAAACCACCTACTTTTGCCGCCGCTGCGGCCAAAATATGGTTGCGCCGGATCCTTAGCTCAGGTGGTTAGAGCGGCTGACTCATAATCAGCGGGTCGGGGGTTCAAGTCCCTCAGGATCCACTCATATGCTGCAAAAGCCCGCTTCCACACGGGCTTTTGTTGTACCACACCCCCTCCTGCTTTCCTAACCGACCGTATACGGACGGGCTTTAACTAATCCTTTGTAGCCCCCCGTTTACCTTAGCCAACCTTTTTACAACTCGCTATGCGTATCCTTTTCAGCCTGCTGCTGCTATCGGCCAGCACCGCCACCCTGGCCCAAAACGCCGCCGACAGCGCCGCCAAGCCCAAGGCTCCCAAATTTGACTACAACAAGCTGAACCTGAAGAACCGTGCCAACGACCACCTGCTGATACAGTATGGATACGATGGGTGGGCAGGCACGCCCGATAGTATCCGCACCACCGGCTTTGGGCGCCACTTTAACCTGTATGTGATGCTGGACAAGCCCTTTAAAACCGACCCCCGCTGGAGTGTTGGTTTGGGCGTAGGCGTGGGTAGCAGCAATATTTTTTTCGAGAAAACCGACATCAGCCTGGTACGCACCGGCACCAACAGCGCCGCTGCTTTCCGCAACGTGGCCGATACCAACCACTTTAAAAAGTATAAGCTGACCAATGTGTGGGCCGAAGCTCCGGTAGAAATTCGCTACACCTTTAACCCAGCCAATGCCAACAAGAGCTGGAAAATAGCGCTGGGCGCAAAGGTGGGCACCATGATTGCCGGCTTTACCAAGGGCAAAAACCTGCAAACCCGCCAGGGCCAAAGCATTAACGGCAACCGCTACATTGAAAAAGAAAAAGAACGCGGCTTCTTCCAGAGCACCCGACTGAGCGCCACCCTGCGAGTGGGTTATGGTGCCTTCTCGCTGCATGCGGCCTACCAAATCACCAATCACTTTAAAGACGGAGCCGGCCCTGCTTTGCGCCCTTACAGCATTGGCCTCACCATTAGCGGCTTGTAAGCGTACGCCAGGTGCTACAAATTTTTAAATGAGCCTTACCCCAGCGGTAAGGTTTATTTTTGTCCCCTTATTCCACTTTTCTAAAAAGAACTTCTCCCCTTGCTCGACAAGAAACAAATCAAACAATCGGAAAAGGCAGTGCTGGTAGGCCTGGTGCACCAGCACCAAACCGAGGCCCAAACCAAAGAATACCTGGATGAGCT
>CANHEC010000476.1 GCA_947459455.1 Chitinophagaceae bacterium | reverse complement strand
CCTACGCTACCTCTGTATTTCGTGGCTATTGCTATTGCTTACTACCAGCACTGTAGTTGCACAAGCCCCTACCCTTGCACCGAAAGATGTACTTGCCTCGCAGCAAGATGGCAACCAGGTAACCATCAATTTTACACGTGGCAACGGCGCCCGCCGCATTGTAATTGCCCGACGCCAACAGCCTGTGACCAGTGTACCGCAAAATGGCAAAGACTACAACCATCAAACACAATTTGGACTGGGCGAAACGCTGCAGCCCGATGAATTTGTGGTGTATGATGGCGAGCATGCTGGCTTCGTTATGACCGGCCTGGCGCCAAATACTACTTACCATTTGGCCGTGTTCGAATACAACGGCAGCAGTTTTTCAACACAATACCTGCTGACGCCGGCACGGGGCACTGCCAGCACCCTTGCGGCGCCATCGATCCCAGCCAGCCAAATCAGCTTTTCCCAACTCAATGGCAACTCGGTACGCATCAGCTGGATAAATGGCAATGGCAATCGTAGGCTGGTACTGATGCGGGAAGGCGGCCCCATTCAGGTGAATCCGGCTGACCTGGTGACTTACAACGGCAACACCGTGTTTGGCCTGGGAGCCAACCTTGGCAACCAAACCTATTCAGTGGCATACACGTCCAACAACACCGTGAATTCGGTGGATGTCACCTATCTCAATCCATCGAAACAGTACTATGTAAAAGTGTTTGAACTGGTAGGCAACAGCGGGCCGGTGTATCAGCCTGCCGGTGCGCCCGAAGCATCCTTTACCACGCTGGATCGGCCTACCCAGCCTACCAGTGGTTTGGTAGCAGGCACCCGCGAAGCAAACAGCCTGAATCTGGCCTGGAACAACGGCAACGGTACCCGCCGCCTGGTGATAGCTCGTGAAGGCCAACCCAATTCGGCTATTCCTGCCGACGGTATTGATCCAATACCCAACACCGACTTTACCAAAGCGGTCGAAATAGCCCCCGGGCATAAGGCCATTTACAATGCTGATGCCAACCGATTCTTCACCATGACAGGTTTGAAAAAAGGAACAACCTATTATTTCAAATTTTACGAATCGAGCGGTACCGGCAATCAAACCACTTATCTCAGCACTACTGCTCCCGAGCTGGCGCTTACCACCTTTGCCGAACCTACACAAGCACCGTCAGCACTTTTGTTTTCGAACGCCAGTACCACCGGAGTGACTGCCACTGTAACACCGGGCAATGGCACTGGCCGCTTATTTATCATGAAAGCCGGCGCACCGGTGGATGCAATGCCACAAGAAAACCAGGTGTACAATGCTGTGCAGTCTTTTGGTATGGGCAGCCAAATCGGTAATGGCAACTTTGCTGTTCAATCGGGTCCGGGCAACCAGGTGAATGTAATCAACCTGACACCGGGAGTAACCTACCACTACGCCGTGTTTGAATACAACGGCAACAGTACCCGACTGTACCACCCACAGCCTGTGCGGGGTAGTTTTACACAAAGCAACCGTCCCAGTGTTGCCGCCAGCGCCTTCCGTTCGTCGCTGCACGATGTAGATAAGTTCAGACTGGGCTGGACCAATGGCAACGGCCAATTCAGACTGGTGATCATGCGCAAGGGCCAACCTGTAAGCATGCGGCCGCAAGATGGTATATCGTACAGCACCAATGCACGGTTTGACCTGGCCACTGATTTGGGTGAAGGCCACAAAGCCGTATATGCCGGCAGCAGCACTGTAGTAGACGTGACGGGGCTGGAGCCAAACAGCACCTATCACATCAGCATTTTTGAAGGAGCTGGTAGTGGTGCACAGGCCACCTATCTTACACAAACCATTTTGACCGGCCAGGCCAGTACCCTTGGAGCGCCATCTATCGGCAGCAGCCAGCTGTTGGTACAGCCCAATGGTACTGTAAGAGCCTCGCTGCGCCTGACAGCAGGCAATGGCAGTGGCCGGCTATGGGTAATGCGGAAAGATGCACCAGTGAGCTTTGAGCCGCAAGACCTGCAGAACTATTCCAGCAGCAATAGCTTTGGCCACACTGGTGCTCACGTCGGCAACGGGCACTACGTGATCAGTCAGCAAAACACCAACATACAGGAGGTGATAAACCTTGAACCCGGCACGACCTACCACTTTGCTGTGTTTGAATACAATGGCAGCAACAATAAGGTGTACAATCGCCAACAGGTAGCAAGGCTCGGGTTTTCGACACTGCAACGCCCCACAGTGGCAAGTACAGCGCTATCGGTAACGCAGCTGGATGGTGCCAGCATGCGGCTGGGTTGGACCAACGGCAACGGCCAGTTTCAACTGATAGTAGCGAGAGCAGGAGCGCCAGTCCAGTTCAGACCTACTGATGGTGTACGCTACACAGCCAACGCCAATTTTGCACAGGCGCCCACCGTAGGTGCCGATGAGAAAATAGTGTACAACGGATCGACCGGCGTAGCCGACCTGAATGGACTGCTGCATGCCACTACGTATCACTTTGCGGTGTTCGATTATGCAGTGGCCAACGGCCAGGCCTATTACCTCACCAGCAGCTGGCTTAGCGGACAGCAAGCCACGGTTGGCTATCCTACCGTACAAACCAGCAATGCACAAGCCAGTAATATTGGTGCTAACCAGGCTACCATCGGCTGGACCAATGGCAACGGCAGCCAGCGCATGCTGCTAATACGCAAAGGCCAGCCTGTAACCGTCATACCTCAGCAGTATGTAAACTATAGTGCCAGCACCAGCTTTGCCAGTGCAGGTACCCTGCCCGACGGTAGCCGTGTAATGGCCCGCACCAGCAACACCTCGGCGGTGGTAGCCGGCCTCGAGGCAGGCACCACCTACCACTTTGCTTTGTTTGAATACAATGGCACCAGTGCCCCAGCTTTTCTGCAAGCACAAAGTGCTACGGGCAGCTTTACCACCATTGGAGCACCACAGGAAGCTGCTACACAAGCAATGGTAGATCAGCAAACCAATACGTCGCTCAGGCTGCGCTGGACCAATGGCAGCGGCCAACGTAGGCT
>CANHEC010000475.1 GCA_947459455.1 Chitinophagaceae bacterium | reverse complement strand
GGCTTTACACTCGATGTATTCTTCCAGTATGAATATGGCCGCTGGGCTACCGATGGTCAGATTAACTTCCTGACAGAAAACATCGCCCGTATCAACACCCTGAAAGCATTCTACGATGCCCGCTGGACAACGCCCGGACAGATTACGAACTTCCCTCGTATGAACGCTGCCGGTAACGAAAGCAAAGGCTCTGGTGCAGGTGCCGGTACCCGTAACTGGTTCAAGGCCGACTATATCCGTTTGAAGAATGTGACTTTGTCTTACGACTTTGCGCAAGAGTTCCTGAGCAAGATGAAACTAAGCAGCGCCCGCTTCTACATACAGGCTACCAACCTGTGGACATACAGCGATTGGTTTAGCTACGACGTTGAATTCGTAGGTACAGCTACTGGTATCATTCCTCAATCAAAGAACTACACTGTAGGTCTGCAAGTGTCATTCTAATTCACTGACCAGAAAAACATTTGAAATGATGAAACGAATTATGAATAAGTCTGCACTCTTCCTGCTGCTGGCCGGCTTAGCGCTGGGTAGCTGTAAGAAGCAGCTGGAGATTGATCCTCGTCAGTCGATTGATGCTGAAACTGCACTGACTTCAAGGGAAGCCATCGATGCATCGATCACTTCCATTTACAGCCGATTGAAAAGTGCTCGCTGGTACGGCCGTGATATGATCACGCACCCCGACGTATTAGCCGACAACGTGCATGCTACCAATGCATCGGGCCGCTTGCTGGGCGAGTCAAACAACGTATTTGGCGCCCACTTCACTGGTACCATCTGGTCTTCAGGCTTTGCCGGTATCAACCAGATTAACCTGACCATTGATGCGGTTAACGGGGGAATTCCGCTAGCCAGTACTGCCGATGTTAATCGCTGGTTGGGCAACCTGTTTTTCCTGCGGGGCCTGTTTTACTTTGATATGGCACGTGTGTATGGCTATATACCTGGTGCTGTAGTAGATGCGCAAAATCGTGGCAGCGTGCCCTTGGTACTTACAGGTATTAAAGATGCGACAACTGCCCTGGCTTTCCGTCCATCTCGTGCACCTATCGATGAAGTGTTTGCACAAGTCGTGAAGGATTTGGAGGAGTCTGAGCGCCTGTTGGCTGCCAGCACAGCACCAAGCGCAGTAGCAAACAAAACTGCAGCGCAGGCGCTGTTGGCTCGGGTGCAGCTTTATCGTAAAAACTACACCGAGGCTAAGCGCTGGGCCGATGCAGTGATTACCGCTCGTGGTAACACGCTGGGTACTGTAGCCAACTACGTACCAAACTGGAGGGCCGAAAACCATCCGGAAACAATCTTCCAGATTCGCTTTGCTACCAATGCTGAGAACATTGGCGTGAACGAGTCGCTGCAAACCTCGTACACCACCATCGTTACGCTGCCTGGTACCAGCTCTGCTACCGGCGGTTTTGGTGATGCAGTGCCGACCTTGGATCTGCTGAATGAATTGGGCATCACCCTTACCGGTGGTAATACCAATGCCAACTTTACTGGTCCTCGTTCGCTGGTTGCCAGCCGTTCTACTGATGTACGCAACTTGTTGTACGAATCTGGTACTGCTGGTCGTACAAAAGGCTGGGTGGAGTGCACCAAGTTTTTGGGTAAGAATGGCTTTATCAACCTGGATAACGTACCGGTGTTGCGTATTGCAGAAATGTACCTGATCCGTGCTGAAATTGCAGCTACTACCGGTGCGTCCACCTTCAACGAAGCCGCAGCCCGTGCTGATTTGCAAACGCTGAAGCGCAACCGCTATACCGATTACGCAGGGTCAGCTCAGGAAACAGCCGACGCTGCGTTGACTGGGCAGGCATTGTTCAACGAGATCATGCGTCAGCGTCGCCTTGAGTTTGCTTTCGAAGGCCACCGCTTCTTTGATTTCAAGCGTTTAGGCTTGCCTATTCTGAAAGGCGCCCCGAACCCCAACCCGGCGGTGGCTTTCACCGATGCTCGCATTCTGCCTCCTATTCCGCAGGGCGATGTTGATGGCAACCCTAATCTGAGACAAAACTTTGGTTACTAATTAAATGATGAAGCGCATGAAAAAACTATTGCTTCTGATCGGCACCAGCGTTTCGCTGCTGCTGACGGGCTGCGTAAAAAATGAGATCGCCACTTTTTCAGGTGCCCAGATAGAGTGGGATGCCACTACCTGGAACGCCAACGCGGCTGGTCTTACTTATCCTATGATGACCCGTGTGCCTGTGTATGGTTTTGCTACCACCGCGGCCGCTCCGCTTATCAACCGTACTACTGGTACCATCCGCCTGCGGGTAAACCTGATCGGTGCGCAAGCTCCTACCGATCGGCCGTTCACGTTCCGTTTCAACCAGGCTGAATCTACCGGTGCTCCAGGCACTCATTTCCAGGCTGTGTCTGGTACAGGTACCATCCCTGCCAACAGCAGCTTCGGATTTGTTGACTTTGTAGTACTGAACCCCGGTGTTGGCACTGGCACAGCTACTGCTGTACTGGAGCTGACGGAGAATGCATCATTCAGGCCGGCTGTTAACTACTCAAAAGTGGGCCTGAGCATTGCTCAGAACTAAGCGGGCTGCTACACTTGCTACCGCTGGTAGTACAGTGCTGATGTAACCGCTCACTATAAAGCCGCTGCAATTTCTTGCAGCGGCTTTTTTTGTCAGCAATTTGTTAAAAGAGGAAGAGCGTTGCCCTATATAACCTTTTGTCATAAGATTTCTTGCTATTCCACTGCATCGTTCAACAAACATTTTTTGTCTATTTGGCCACTCATGTGTTGCAGGGCAATGCCTACGCCTGTTCGGGCGGCATTGCGTGTAGATTTTTGCCCATCTATACAGCTTCGCCTGTACGGCTTCGGCTCGCCTTGTAAGCACAAGAGCTTATTCCATTTCAAAAAATTTAATCACTTATGAGAAGAATTGCAACTGTATTGCTGTTGCTGTGTGCGGGCCTGCAGGCTTGGGCACAAAGCAAAACGGTGACAGGCACCGTGACGGATGCGGCCACAGGCGCTGCGCTGCC
>CANHEC010000474.1 GCA_947459455.1 Chitinophagaceae bacterium | reverse complement strand
TGAAGAGGAGGTGAAACAGAACTGGGAGAAGTTGAAAATGAAAGAGGGGAAAACTTCGGTACTGGCTGGTGTGCCCAAAAGTTTGCCTGCTATGGTGAAAGCCTGGCGCATGCAGGAAAAAGCAAAAAAGGTGGGATTTGAATGGGAAAACAAAGCTGATGTGTGGAAGAAGGTAGAGGAGGAAATGATGGAACTGCAGGAAGCTGAAAAGACAACTTCGCAGGCGCACATCGAGGAAGAGTTTGGCGACTTGCTGTTTAGTTTGGTCAACTATGCCCGCTTTATTGGAGTAGATCCGGAGTTGGCTCTCGAAAAAACGAATCGCAAGTTTCGGGATCGCTTTATGCGGATGGAGGCAGTAGCACTGGCCGGGCAGCGAGATTTGGCTGACATGAGTCTTGAGGAAATGGATGCCATTTGGAATAGCATCAAAAAGCAGGATGTTTGAAACGACCGGGGCTAATATCGATGCTGGTAAAATACCTGCTCTGGCTGTTGGCAGCTGGTTGGGTATTTTCCTTGTCGGTTATTGTCAATAATTTTTACGAACAGCGCAATACTTACCCTGCGCTGCATGCGGCTTATCAGCAGCACGTTCGAAAGCAGGAGGCTGCATTCGCCGATTTTTTGTCGACAGATAGGCCATTGCTTGATCGGCTGGCGCAACAGCAGCATAGTTTGGCCGATATGCAGCAGGTACAGGCCTTGCCTTTTGCGCTGTACTTGTTTGAAGATGTAAGAAATGCTCCTCCGTTTTTTTGGAGCACCAACGATGTAGTGCCGCCTTTGTGGATGGCTGATGTGGGAGAAACGGGGCAGCTATTGAAATACGGGAATGGGTACTACGAAGTGTTGCTACAGCGCATCAGCCTGGGTGGTCGCACCGTAAAGATTGTTGCACTTATTCAGCTTTACCGCGAGTATTTCATTGATAATGCCAGACTACGCAAAGGTTTCCCCGGCTTTCCTGGCCTCGATGGCCGCATGAGCTTTAGTGTGCGCCCTACCAGCTATAGCATTGAGGGTGCTAAAGGGCAGCTACTGTTTTACATGCAGCCTGCCACCGATCAGCCCATCCGCCAGTTCAGCTGGCTGTCGTTCGCCATCGATTTTGTGACCTTGCTGATGCTCATCCTGCTGGTTAGTCATGTGGCACACAGCGTTATCAGGCAGGGCGCCGTGATGCAGGGATTCCTGCTATTCTTTATCGGGTTCCTCGTATTGTGGTTTTGCATCCGGCAGTTTGGCTTTCCGTTCAATCTCAATCATTTTTCCTGGCTCGAACAGCACGATTCATTTGCACTACCGCCGGTGGGCTTACTGAAATTGCTGCAAAACTCCCTGTTTGTATTTTGGATGGGGCTGTTTTTGACCATGCAGGCACAGCAGGTGGGTGCCATGCTCACCGGGCTCAATTATAAAATGAAAGCTTTTATAGCTGCTATGCTGACGGCGGCTACCATTACCATTCATTTTGGGGTAGTCGAAAAGCTTTGTCAACTGTACCTCAGTTCTTCTGTGGCGTTCGATTTCAATAATTTCTTCAGCCTCGATTATACAACTGTACTTGCATTTCTGGTACTGTTTCTGATGGTGCTGGCACACCTCATGCTGGTACGCTTTTTCACTCGGTCTATTCTATTTATCACGGCTGGCAATATTCGTTTTGTACTGCTGGTGATACTGTTGGGCGGGCTCATTACCTTATCGGTAAGCTGGTTTTTGCAGTTCAAGCTGCAGCTGCTGTTTAGCATGCTGTGGCTGTTATTGGTGGCATGGTTTATTTGTCGTTATCCGCGGCCTGCGTTTCCTGTGTCTACCGGCCGATTAGTAACCTGGCTATTTGTGTATTCGCTTAGTATCGGAGTCCTGTTGGTCAATTTGTCGTCGGCCCGGCTACGCGGTCGGATCAACGAAATTGGGAAGTCGCTGCTGATGCAAAATGATCAAACCAGCGAATACCTGGTTCGATTTGCATCGGGTGGCATCCGGCGTATCAACTGGGCGTCGCTGCTAGAACAATCGAAGGATACCGCCCGCAGCAATGCCATCCGCGACTCGCTGGTGCAGCGCCATTTCAGCGGCTACCTCAGCCGATTCGTTACCCGCATTTACTTTTTTGATGCACAGCACCAACCAGTGAATAATCCGGGGCCTGAGTCGTTTGAATCGCTGAGTACGCTTTTTCAAACCAATCCGAAGGAGGAGGGCTACCCGTGGGTGGCGTCGTTCGAAGAGGCGTTCGACCGGTTTGGCTACATCATGCAGTTTGAAGTAGCGAATGGCGATGGTAGCGAGAGTCCGGCGTATGTTTTTGTAACTACCCGATCGGTGGTGCTGCGCAATGCGCTGCTGGCGCCTGAGCTGTTCAGGCAAATACAAGATTTTGCAGTGGATCTGCCGGCGGGCTTTAGCTACGCATGGTATCGCGACCAGCGGTTAGTAGAACAGTATCGCAACTATCCATTCCCATCGGTGCTGCCACAGGGCGCACAGTTTCGTACCTCGGTATGGAACCGCGATACCGACGACGCCTACGAGACCTGGATAAATGCAGGCGAGAGCAGCGTGCTGGCAGTGGCCGGGCAGCGCAAACTGCTATTGGGCATGGTATCCATGGTGGCCTATCTGTTTGGTGCCTTCCTCACCCTGTTTCTCATTTTGCGCATGCTGGGTGCTTTTACGCAAAACCGGTTTTTCGAATCAGGTATTTTTCGCCCGGTGGCCTTTACCATCCAGGCGCAAATCAGGATCACCATTATTTCTATTCTGGCTGTTTCGTTTGTCATTGTGGCCTATATCACCATACGCTTTTTTGTAAACCAGTACCGGAACAACAACGACGAACGACTGGCAAAGAATGCAGCATCGGCATCGCAGGTGCTTACACAGCGCCTGCCCGAAAACCTGGGCACGTACGATCCTGCCGGTCGTGCCAGCATAGCCGAGCCCGAACTGCAGCGGCTTGCCAGCAATCTTGATATCGATGTCAACTTTTATGATTCTTCGGGCCTG
>CANHEC010000473.1 GCA_947459455.1 Chitinophagaceae bacterium | reverse complement strand
TACCTGCTATTGCTGGCTGCGGTACCATCGCTCAGGGGGCTGCTGGGCCTGCCAGCCATTTGGATGAAGGCCCGACTGAGTGCCGGCAGCCTGACGGCGCATTTGCCAGCCATCGGCCCAACTTATTTGGCAAAAGGCGGTTACATTGGCACAGCTGCGGCTACCAATGGCAGCTAACAAACATGAACGCCGTTAATCATCAACAACTTTTGCTGGCCCTGCAGCAGCCCAACATAGACCAGCCGGTGGCAGAACTATACCGGCAGTTTCACCCCTCGGTACTGGCCATGGTCATAGCCCAGGGTGGCACCGAAGAAGACGCCAACGATGTTTTTCAGGACAGCATGCTCAGTTTTGTGCAAACCGTGAAGGCAGGCAAATTCAGGGGCGAAAGCAGCATCAAAACTTTCTTCATTTCCATTGCCCGCCACTTGTGGATGAATGAACTGCGCAGCCGTCAGCGCCGCCAGCAGCGCCACGAAAATTACATGCAAACAAGCGACCATTGGCAGGCACCGCCTGCAGGTAGCGTGGTATGCCAGAGCAAGGGGATTGAAACCGTATTTGAACACATTGGCGAAGTGTGTCGGCAGTTGCTGCTGGGTTTCTATTTCGAAAAAAAGAGCATGCGGCAACTGCTGGAAGCTTTTAACTACGACAACGAGCAAGTACTGCGCAATAAAAAGAGTAAGTGCTTGAAGAAGGCCAAAGAACTACTGGCCAGCGATACATTACTGACCGAATCATTAAAAAGCCAACTGTACCATGAATGACGTACAAATAGATATTGTGCTGGACGAGCTGGCGGCAGGCCGCCTGAGCGAGCAGGAAGCCACTAGCATGCTGGCAGGCATGGGTATAGCCGATGCTACGGATACCATCAGGCAGCACCGGGCTGCAGTACAATTGGTAGAGCAGTATGGTACGCTGCAAAGCATCAAGCGGGTGCGCCTGCAGTACGAGGCCACCGCCGGCAAAGCAGCTCCTGTAGCCAGCACTGGTCGCGTTGTAAGCATAGTGGCCAGGCGTGTTATGCAAGCCGCAGCTGCTATTTTATTACTGGCAGGTGCCTGGGGCCTGTACAGCGTAGGCAGCTACAGCACCGGGCAAATGCTAGCCGATATGCAAACTGGCTACAGCCTGAACACCAGCCGTGCCGGTGCCGCACAGCCTGAAGACGAACTGGTAGCCGCTTTCAGAGCCGGTAACTACGCCGCCACCGTAGCGGCCTATCGGCAAATGACCACCGCATCGAGCCGCGAAATGTTTTTGGCTGGCTATGCCATGATGCAGCTGAAAGACTACAAACAAGCAGCCGTTACGTTTGAAAAACTGCTGCAGCAAAATCAGCAATCGGGCGAACCACTTTACAGCGACGATGGAGAGTATTATCTGGCGCAGTGCTACCTGCAGCTGCAGCAGCCGGCAAAAGCGTTCCCCATCATGCAGCGCATTTACAATAATGAGCAGCATACTTACCATGAAAAAATTAGTACCCGACAGCTGATAAAGGTGTGGTGGCTGCAATAAAGCGAATTGGATTTTCAAGGGTTTGTTCAGCAAAAGCCTTGTCATTCAGTTGACCGGGCTTTTTTGCGCCAGTACCAGCCCGCCAGCACCAGCAGTGGCACCAGCGCCAGCCACCAAAGCCGGCCCCACCCCATTTGTGTTTGGCCAGCCTCTATTGGGCCTACCAATACAAAGTTGGCCCAAAAGGCCGGCGACTTCAGCACCGGGCTTACCTGCTCATCTTCCAGCAGGGCCAGTTTGGCCCGCTGCAGCGCATCGGCCGGCGCATAGCCCTCTCGTATAGCGGCATAAAAATGCTCCATCAGGTAGGCAGTAGCCTGGTCATCGGCCTTCCACATGGTGGCAGCCACGGCCTCGGCACCAGCATACAAAAAGGCTCTTCCCAAACTCATGACACCTTCACCAGCCAGCGTGTTGCCGTTGCCTGTTTCGCAGGCGCTTAGTACTACCAGCCGCACCTTCTGCAGGTTCATGTTGTACACCCGCTGCAGCGGCAGCAGCTGGCTGCTGCTGTCAGCACCCTGTCCAAAAAAACTGATCCAGCCTGCTTCCGTTTGCTGTGGCTCTATACCTGCATGGGTAGCCAGGTGCAACAGCGATGCTTGCGACGCCGCTTCTAAAAAAGCTGGTAGTGTAGCCGCACTGTGCAGCCAGCGCTTGCCAGGCACGGCCGCTACCTCCTGTGCACTGTACGGCAGGTGTGGCAGTAGTGTACCCTGTGTATACCCTGCCTGGCGGGCAAAAGGAGCAAATGCAACAGCCGACTGCAACCATGGCTGCTGGGTTCGGCCCGCCCACAACAGCGAGAGCGAATAGTGATACTGCATGAGGTGCCCGCGTACCAAATAAGCAGGCTCGGTGGCGCTGGTGCTAAGTGCTTCAAAGGGCAGCAGGCTCAAAAAACCATCGGGTAGCAGCACCCAGCGGCTGCAAGGCTGCAGCACACGCTCACAGGGCTGCAGCAATAGTTGATACAGCTTTGAGGCCGGAGGCAGGCCCTGGTAGCGCATACCTGGCTGCTGCTGGCGCAGTGCCTGCTGCAGCTGCTGGTAGGGCTGCTGTAGGGTCGGGTTGTTTTGCAGCCGGTGTAGCTGCACCTGCTGCCGGCTAAAAGCGAGCACGTACACATACTGCTGCCCTACAAAAAAAGAGAGCACCGCCGTTTCATCATCCAGCTGCTGCTGTAGCTGTGGCAGGGTCAGGTTGGCCATGGGCTGCTGATACCGATAGTAAGCCGTAGCCCCATCAGCCTCCATTTTTTGCTGCAGCCTCGATAGTTCTACCTGCAGCGCTACATAGCGGTCTCGCATGGTTTGGCGGCCGCTATCTTGCTGGGTACCGTTGATGCGGCTGGCATAAATGGCAATCAGGTCTTTCAATTGTTTTTCGCGGCTGAGCTCTTGCTGGTTGATGCCAGCCCGCTCACGCACCTGCTGCAGTTGCAGGTTGTGTGCCAGCACACTGCCTTTGTAGTTTTCAATGAAAAAAAG
>CANHEC010000472.1 GCA_947459455.1 Chitinophagaceae bacterium | reverse complement strand
GCCGACACACTGATTACTACCGACGAAGGCTTGCTGCAAGGAATTACTGAAGCCGATCTGGCCTTCCTTTTCCAATAGTGTTCCGTTAATGAAATGTTGCGGTTTTGCCTGTTGGTTGTTAATGACAGCCTGTGCAAAATGCATGATTCAGCCGTTGGGCATCAGCTGATTTGGTTACTGAAATGCAATGCTGGCAAGGGTTTCGGGCGGCAATAGGCGGTTTTGCCATCATGGATGCAAGATGAACTTGGCTTGGGTGCGCCGATTGGCTGGTCTATGTTTGTCTTGTCAATCGGAGATGAGGTTGTACCGAAAGCAACCGGGGCTCTGAAAGACACACTCCCACACCCAACGGTAGTATGCATACTAACCCTTCGCTCTTTTAAACGTAAGTGTTGGCACACCGGGTGCCTTCGTTTCAGCTCTTCGATTGTTGCCTGTGAAAGAGAAAGAGATTTGTTAACCAAAAAATCGAAAGAGTCATGAAAAAATACACATTCGCACTGGTGCTGGCCGCCGCTATGCTGGCCCTGGTACCTACCAGCCAAACATTGGCTAATAAAAATCGTTCGAACGGCGAAATGGATGCAGCTGCAGCAGGCAGCATCAGCGTAAAGCAACTGGCCAACGACGATGAGTTCATTTACCTGCAGGTGCAGTTGAACCATGGCAAGGCTGCCCGGTTCAAAGTAACCGACGAAAGCGGCGAGGTGCTGTACAGCAATCGCATCAATGCTGGTAGTAACACTGTCGTGCTAAAATTTAGCCCCGACGAACTGGCTACTGTGAAGCTGCTGCTGAGCACGGAAAACGGCATCGCCAAAAAAGTGTTCCGCGTAAATCAGGAGTCGGTAAACACCGCCAGCGTGGTAGAACTGTAACTACTCAACCTAATCATAAGCAAGCAAGTCAGCAAAAGCCTGTTGGTACTACACCAACGGGCTTTTTGCATGGTGGCCGTACTCATTCCGCGGTGCGGGCATCCAGCGCCTGCAGCAGCAGTTGGCTGATGGGGACTGCTTTGTTCCAAACCATGAAATGACCGCCATCGTCAATCCAGTGGTGGGGTTGGCAGCGGCCGGGTAGCAATAGCCGATCGGTGCGGCCATGCACGTGAAACACGTTGGAAGGTGCCTGCCTGCGCTGCCAGTGCAGTATCATGTGCACGGCCCGGGCTATAAAATGCGGATGCGTTTGCTGCAGCATGATCTGCTTCAGATAGCGTTCTTCTTCGGTACTGCGGGTATCGAAAATGAAGCGACCCAGCCCGGCGTGCCGCGGTGCCAGCTGGTAGGGCACCACGCGGTGCAGGTGCAGGCGGCCGGCCACACGCATCCAGGCCGGTAGCTCGGTGCGGCACTTGCAGCTGCTGATGATGAAGGCCCGGCTGTGCGGCAACATAGCGGCCAGCTCGGTAGCCAGCATGCCGCCAAACGATACACCTAATAGCAGTGGTTCCGGTTCGGGTATTTGCGCTGCCAGGCGGCCGGCATAGTGGGGCAAACTTTCCGCTTTTTGTATGGCCAGCCACTCAATGGGTACCAGCTGGTAGCCCGGCAGCCGCAGCTGCCGAAAGATGCGAAAATCGGCGCCAAGGCCGGAGATGCAGTAAATACGGGTGGCAGCCATTTGCTGGAATGATGTGCTAAAAATACAAAGCCGCCGACCACGAAGGGCCGGCGACTTCTATCAAAAACCCACACTGCTACTTGCTCGTATTAGTTGGCAGGAAGCGGAGCCAGCGTGCTATCGCCTGCCGGCTTGTTTTGCAGCCATTGGCCACCGCAGCTCCACTGCATTTCATCCATGGCTTGCCAGTAGCTCAGCCAGTAGTCACGCACATCGGCATTCATGAGGTAGCCACCGCTGCGGTTGTAAAATGTTTTCACGCCCCACTGGCTGAAATTGCCATACAGCACCTGCCCGGTAAAGGGAGCTGAGCCGCCCCACATGCGCAGCACACTAAAGCCGCGGGCTGTTTCTACCACAAACACGCTGCAGTTGAAATCGGAGGCCACTACAATGCCGCGTTCGCGGCGCAGCCACTCGCTTTCATCGATGGGCGGCTGTACTATTTGCCGGCTACAGGCGGTGAGCAATAACATGGCAGGCAGGGCGATCAGTAAAAAGCGTTTCATACAGTGTGCTTTGCATTTGATACACCCCTACGACGATGCAGCGCTGCATTTGGTATGCAACAAACGGTTAATGCCTTCAGAGAATCTTGTTAAGGAAATGGCGGCTTGTTAAATCTTCAGCGGGCGCCATCATAAAATAGGCTGCACCTGCGGGGCCAGGTACACCGTATGGCCGGCCTGCCAGTGGTGCAGGGGGCTGCGTGCCCATACCGTGTGCTGCTGCCAGCGCAGTTGCAGCAGGGTAGCAGGGCCTTCAAAAAAAACTTGCTCGATGAGGGCAGGGTAGTAGCCGGGTTGTTCGTGGGCCGAAAGCGATAACTGTTCGGGCCGCACCAGTTGCGGGCTGCCACCGGGGCCGATAGGAAAGTAACTGTAGGCACCCAGCATAGCTGCGCAGTATTCGCTGGCGGGCTGTGCGTACAGCTGCCGGGGCGGACCGTGTTGCACTACGTGGCCTGCCTGCATAATCAGCAGTTCATCGGCCCAGGCCATTACATCGGCGCCATCGTGGCTTACCAATATGCTGGCAAAGCCCAGTGCCTGCTGCAGCTGCTGCAGCACCTGCTTCATGCGCTGCTTGTGCAGCTGGTCCAGGTTACTGAAAGGCTCATCGAGCAGCAGCAAGGCCGGCCGCTGGGTGAGCACCTTGGCCAGGGCAATGCGCTGCCGCTCACCGCCCGACAGTCCACTGTTGGTTTTGCGCTGCAGCAGGTGGTCTATTTCGCACAGCTGGTACAGTTGTGTCTGCTCGGTGGCATTCAGCTGGCTGCCATAGTCCAGCCAGTCGGCCACCAGGTAGTTATTGCGCAGCTCGTAGTGCTGGCTCAGGTAGCCTATCAGCGGGTGGCCGGGTATCAGTTTGGTATCGGGTCCTTCTACCCACT
>CANHEC010000471.1 GCA_947459455.1 Chitinophagaceae bacterium | reverse complement strand
ATTACCTCTCGTCGCCGTGCCGAAACAGCACAGCAAGTACCTATTCCCATCTCAGTGATCAGTGGTCGCCAGGCCGAAGACGCCGGAGCATTCAACGTGAATCGGCTGAAAGAACTGATTCCGACTGTACAACTCTACTCCAGTAACCCAAGAAACACTACCCTCAATATCAGAGGAATGGGGTCTACTTTTGGCCTTACCAATGATGGCATCGACCCCGGTGTTGGGTTCTATGTTGACGGAGTGTACTATGCCCGGCCAGCTGCCACCACCCTTGACTTTATCGATATTGACCAGATTGAGGTGCTACGTGGACCGCAGGGCACGCTGTTTGGTAAAAACACGACTGCGGGTGCTTTCAATATTACTACCCGGGCACCAAAATTTCGTCCCGCGGCAGCTTTTGAAGTAAGCTATGGTAATCTTGGTTTTGTGCAGGCAAAAGCCTCTATTACCGGGGGCTTGTCGAAAAAGCTGGCTGCCCGTGTGTCATTTTCAGGCACGCAACGCAATGGACTCATCCAGAATGTGGCTACTGAAAAAAGAGTGAATGACTTGAACAACATCGGCGTACGGGCACAGCTGCTGTATCAACCGACCGACCGCATCAAATTCACCCTCATTGGTGATGTGACTGATCAAAAACCGGACGGATTTGCACAGGTGGTAGCTGGCGTGGTACGTACACAGCGTCCCGGATACCGCCAGTTCGATTCGATTATTGCCGACCTCCGCTATCAATTGCCAACACGCAATCCCTTCGACCGGGTCATAGATCACAACAGTCCCTGGCGTTCGGGCAACCAACTGGGTGGCGTATCGCTGAATGCGGATGTCAAGTTGGGACGTGGTACCCTTACCTCAACCACCTCATGGCGCTATTGGCTGTGGGATCCTTCGAATGACCGCGACTTTACCGGACTTTCAGTACTTCAAAAATCGCAGGCAACTTCACGCCACAGCAATTGGACACAAGAGGTGCGCTATGCAGGAGACATCAGCCAATCCATCAGCGGTGTTGTCGGAGCCTTCCTCATTGGCCAAACACTCAAAACCGACCCCTTTCATATCGAAGAATCCGGATCGGCACAGTGGCGCTTTGCACAAAGCACCCGCAGCCCGCTTTGGCAAACGCCCGGCCTTTTCGATGGATTCGGCATTCGCACTAATTCATCCCTCAAGTCATTTGGCGCCGCAGTTTTTGCGCAAGCCGATTGGTCAATTACACAAAAGCTCCATCTGCTACCAGGTATCCGCTACAACTATGACGAGAAGGAGGTGTTTTTTGACAGGAAAACATATGGTGGCCTGCAAACAACCGACCCGGCTTTGCTCGCTCTCAGAAGGCTGGTCTACACCGACCAAACATTCCAAACCAGTGTGAATGAAACCAACTGGTCTGGTCAGGTTACCCTCCAGTATAAAGCCAATGCCAATTTCAATGCTTTTGCTACCTATTCTCTCAGCTTTAAGCCAATCGGTGTAAATCTGGGTGGATTGCCCACCAACAACGGAGAGGTGATGATAGCCCTGGCAGAAGTAAAGCCTGAATTCGTGAAGCATTGGGAAGTTGGCCTTAAAACAACACCGGGCAAAAATGCCACCTTGAATGTTGTATTCCACCACACCGCCATCGATGACTTCCAAACACAGGTACAGTCGCCGGAAGTAGGCGTAAACCGTGGCTACCTCGCCAACGCTGAAAAAGTAAGGGTACTAGGTGTTGAAATTGATGGTAGTATCCGCCCAACCCGTCAGCTGTTTCTGTACGGTAATCTAGCCTACACTGATGGCAGGTACGTATCGTTCAAAAATGCGCCTGTACCGCTTGAAGAAACAGGTGGCAGCCAGGCTTTCAAAGATATTTCCGGCGAAGTATTGCCGGGCATTTCTAAGTGGGCCGGCTCATTCGGCGGCGAAATTTCATCCAAAGAAATCAGCTTCTTCAACCAAAAAGCAAGATGGTTTTTTGCCACTGATGTTTACTTCCGCTCTTCTTTCTCATCCAGCCCATCGCCCTCTCGTTTTCTTAATATCGATGGCTACTATTTGCTCAACGCACGGGCCGGTGTAAAAGCTGCCGAAGGTCTTACCTTCTTCGTATGGGGCCGCAACCTGCTTGATAAAAACTATTTTGAACAACTGCTGCCAGCTGCAGGCAATGCCGGCCATTATGCTGGTGTACTTGGCGACCAACGTACCTATGGCGTTACGCTGCGCTACACCCTGCAATAAACTTGCAAATCCAAGATTTATTTTCAAGGCTGCAGGCTGTACCGCGTTCCCGGTCAGCTTGCAGCTTTGTTCTGTTCATCACAACCTCTTAAGTAGTCGAAGCGAGCTGCCGACTGCTGCTAAGCATGCACTCCCCCTTCGTGCTGCCAGTCGCCAGACTTATATCTTTGAAATCAAAGTCCTCAAAAATGAAATTGGAACTCACGGTGCTATTGCTTGCAATCTTTGTGGGTCCTGCCATCGCCCAAAAAACCGTCGTGCAGGAAGAGCAAACATGGCTCGGCTATCTCAACCAAACACGCTTTTCCAACAAATGGGGGCTCTGGACCGATCTGCATTTTCGCACCAAACAAAACCTGATAGAAGACCCCGGCATTTTCATTGCCCGTGTAGGCGCCACTTTCTACCTCAACGATAAAACCAAACTCACCGCCGGCTATTCCTTTATCAATCATTTTCCGGCCGATAACCACAAAAACATTTCACAGCCCGAGCACCGCCCCTGGCAGCAGATACAATGGCACCAAAACAGCAGCCGCTTCAAGCTGATGCAGTGGGTGCGGCTGGAGCAGCGCTACCGCCGAAACATTCTGAACGACAACGCCCTGGCCGATGGCTATAATTTCAACTGGCGGGTGCGCTACAACATCATGCTGCAGTTTCCGCTGGGCCGGCGCCCCTTTGAGCCCGGCAGCCTGGCCCTGGCCCTCAACAACGAAAGCATGCTCAATTTCGGCAAACGCATTGTCAACAATACGTTCGACCAAAACCGGGCCTTTGCCGGCTTTCACT
>CANHEC010000470.1 GCA_947459455.1 Chitinophagaceae bacterium | reverse complement strand
GCAGGAGCAATACGACCTGAGCAATGGTGGTGCGGTGCGACTGACCGTGGCTCGCTACTACACGCCTACCGGTCGCAGCATTCAAAAACCTTTCAATGGCAACCGCAGCGACTACATGCACGAAGTGCTGGCCCGCCATGGTGCTGACTCGCTGCAGGCCCAGCTGGCCGATAAGGTGGATAGCAGCCAGGTGTTCAAAACCCGCAAAGGCAAAACCTTGTACGGCGGCGGCGGCATATCGCCTGATGTGCTGGTAGCCTACGATACTACCCGCATCCCTAAATCGGCCATGGGCCTGTATAGCAATGGACTGCTGTCCGATTTCAGCTTTTTGCTGTTCAGGCAGCAGCAAACCGGCATCCGCGGCTTCAGTTCGGCAAAGGCTTTTGCCGACGGCTGGCAGCTACCCACCGATGCGTGGGACCGCCTGCTGCAAAAGGCCGCGGCCGACAGTGTAGAGATTGGCCCCGTACCAGGCAATATAAAAGCCGATGTGCTGCAGCGGGTAAAAGCCAATATTGCCCGCTATGTGTGGCGGGGAACCGGTTTTGCACAGGTGATGCAGCCTGGCGACCGCATTTTGCAAAAAGCATTGGAAATACTGAAATAACGATAGGTGAAAGCACTGAAGGCACTCTTGATGCAACTGCTGGGCCGCCGCCAATACCTGCAGCTCACCAGTTGGTTTTTTCTGCTCAGTTTCAGGCGGGGCTGGCTGAAAAATGATCCGGCTTACCGGGTGCACTATTTTGTGCGCCAGCTGGTACAGCCGGGGCACACCGTGCTGGATATAGGTGCCAATCTTGGCTATTATGCTACCGAGTTTGCCCGCCTGGTGGGGCCCCAAGGCCGGGTGGTGGCGGTGGAGCCTATTCCGCTTTATCGCAGCGTACTCAGCCGACATCTGCACGGCTTATCGCAATGCAGCATACTACCCTATGCCCTGGGCACGGCCGAAGGCAGCATCAGCATGGGCCTGCCCACCGCCGACCAACACCGCCACGGGCTGATGAAGGTGCTGACCGAAGAAGAAAAAAGCAAGGCGCCCGAAATCATAGAAGTACCGGTGAAGCACCCGGTGAGTTTGTTTGAGCCGCTGGGCCGCATCGACTATATCAAATGCGATATAGAGGGCTACGAAGTGCCGGTGATACCTACCATGCGCCCGCTGCTGGAAAAGCAACAACCGATTGTGCAGGTAGAAACGGATGGCGACAACAAGCGAATTCTTTTTGATTTTTTCAACGAGTTGGGCTACCAGCTGTTTTATGTGGGTGCGCAGGGCCTGGTGCCCTACCGCTCGGCCCAGCAAACCCTGGTGGGCGATCTGATTGCTATTCCCCCTCATCGCCTCCAAAGTGTACAATCCTTCATCACTGAATAACGAAAAAGGGCGCATCGCCCTGCTGTGGGTGCTGCGCTACCCCTGGTGGGCGGTGCCGTTTGCCTTTTTATCCATGGCCATCTTCAGGCTGCCGCTGTGGCTGAACCGCCGGGTGCTGTTTTGGCGCCTGATGGGCAGCGGCCGCAATGGCACGTTCGATATTGTGCCCGACTTTCAGCAATGGAGTGTGCTGCTGGTGCTGCCGGCTACCGAGCTGTCGGCAGCGCAGCAATGCCGGCACCCGCAGCAGCTGCTTAGGCGCTATGCAGGCCGCTTTATAAGTGGATGGGTGCGCCTGCTGTGCCGGCAGCAGCAGGCCCTGCTGCTACAGCCCCGCGAAGGGCACGGCCTTTGGAATGGCCAACCAGCTTTTGGCGATGTACCCCGTAAAGGCGTAGACTGGCAGGGCCCGATAGCGGTGCTCACCCGGGCTACCATACGGCTGAGCCGGGCCAGCGCCTTTTGGAAGCATGTGGATGCCGTGGCACAGCAAATGGCCGGTGCTCCGGGCTTTGTGGCCAGCTACGGCATTGGCGAAATCCCCTTCATCAAGCAGGCCACCTTTAGCCTGTGGCAAAGCAAAGAGCACATGATGGCCTTTGCATACCAGCTACCCATGCACAAAGAAGTGGTACGAAAAACGCATGCCGAGAAATGGTACAGCGAGGATATGTTTATGCGCTTTGCCGTGCTGCAGGTATGGAACCTGCCGGCACTGGAGTCGTATGTACAATCGGGCGACTGGCTGGCAGCCTGAACTGGTTTACCTTTGAAACAACGACTGACTATGGCAGGTAAAGCCGGGTGCTGCACTGCTGCCGAAAGCATGCGTGACTGAGCGGCAGGGGCCGCCGTGGCGGCCTGCGGTGGCGTGCCGTGCACCACGCGAAGGCACGAACAGCTGACCGGATATGCACCAGGCTGAGATGCCCAAAATAATGAATCATGAAAAAAATTAACTGTTTGATAGTGTGCTACTTGCTGAGTATACTGTCCGCATCTGCACAGGTACTGCAAGTGGTAGATCGCAGCCAGCGGGGCGTATCGTTTCGGGGCATCAGCATGGCCAGCGAGGCGGTAGCCTGGGTGAGCGGCAGCCGCGGTACAGTGGGCCGCACCAGCGATGGAGGCAAGACCTGGCAATGGTGCCGACCGGCCGGCTACGAGCAACACGACTTTAGAGATGTACACGCCTACAGCGAAAAGACTGCGCTGGTAATGGCGGTAGATAGTCCGGGCGTGCTACTGAAAACCACCGACGGCGGACGCAGCTGGCGGGAGGTGTACCGAAGCAATGCCCGGGGCATTTTTTTGGATGCCCTGGACCTGAGCGGCGCCAACGGGGCCTGCGTAGGCGACCCCATTGACGGACAGTTTTGGATACTGACCACCCGCGACAGCGGCAACCACTGGACCCTGTTGCCCACGGCCAAGCGGCCGGCCGCCGAAGCCGGCGAAGCCATGTTTGCGGCCAGCGGCAGCAATGTGCTGGTAAACATGACGAATGACGACGTGAATTTTGCCTTTGTGACCGGGGGCAGCCGGGCCCGCATATTTGTGTGTAGCGAACTGCTGGGCTGTGCCGATCCGGTGGCGCTGGCCATCACACAAGGCGGCGGTATGACCGGCGGTAACGGACTGCTG
>CANHEC010000469.1 GCA_947459455.1 Chitinophagaceae bacterium | reverse complement strand
ATGGTTGAACAAAGGGATGCATGGCAGCATGCATTACATGGCAAATTACTTTGAACTCCGAATTGATCCACGCAAACTCGTAACTGGTGCAAAATCGGTGATAACTGTGCTGAAAAACTATTTTCCGGTGCAGCAGCAACCCAGCCATGTGCCACAGGTGAGCAAGTATGCCTACGGACAGGACTACCATGAAGTCATCAGGGGCCAACTCAACGAAATGTTTCGGATACTGCGCCAGCGCTTTGGCCAAATTGAAGGTCGTGGATTTGTGGACAGTGCGCCGGTGCTGGAACGCAGCTGGGCGCAGCAGGCAGGCCTGGGCTGGGTGGGCAAAAATGGCAACCTGATCAACCGCAGCGGAGGCAGTTTCTTTTTTATTGCCACACTCATTACCGACCTGGCCCTTACGCCCGATGCGCCCATGGCCGCCGATTTCTGCGGTAGTTGTACCCGCTGCCTGGATGCCTGCCCTACCGGCGCCATTTTGCCCAACAAGGTGGTAGACGGTAGCCGCTGCATCAGCTACTACACCATAGAGCTGAAAGACCAACTGATACCAGCCGACATGCAGGGAAAATTTGAGAACTGGATGTTTGGCTGCGATACCTGCCAGGATGTATGCCCGTGGAACCGCTTCTCGAAGCCGCACCATGAGCCGGCCTTTGCCCCGGTACCTGCCCTGCTGCAGTACAGTGGGCGGGAATGGGAGGCCATGACCGAAGAGCAGTTTAAGCAGGTGTTTCGGCACTCGCCGCTGAAGCGGGCCAGGTATGATGGCATCCGGCGCAACCTTCGCTTTTGGCAGCAGCACGCCCCTGCCGCTGCGGGAAATCAGCAACCCGATTTGGAGAAACAATGAAATGCCCGCTACATTTGAAACAATGGCCACGGCTTTGCCAGCCAGGGCTGCTCCTTATTCCAGTATCTATTCTTCATCAAATTCTGCAATCATGAAAAAAATAGGCGTGCTTTTTGGCAAGGAACGTTCCTTTCCGTACGGTGTTATTGAGCGTATCAACAGCAAACAGGTACCCGGCGTAAGTGCCGAACCGGTAAGCATCAACAAAGTAGCGCAGGGCGAGGCTACCGACTATGCAGTAATCATCGATCGGATATCGCAGGACGTACCTTTTTACCGGGCTTTTCTGAAAAATGCTGCGCTGACCGGCACTGCCGTCATTAACAACCCCTTTTGGTGGAGTGCCGATGAAAAGTTTTTTAATAACTGCCTGGCTACCAAAATAGACGTACCGGTACCCAAAACAGTGATACTGCCCTCGTACGAGCACCCCACCGATACCAGCAATGAAAGCTTTACCAACCTGGCTTACCCCATGGATTGGCAGGGCATCTTCGATTACGTGGGCTTTCCGGCTTACATGAAGCCCTTTGCCGGTGGTGGCTGGAAAAATGTGTATCGCCTGGATAGCCTTGAAGACTTTTACGCCAAGCACCCCGAAACCGAGCAATTGGTCATGCTGCTGCAGGAAGAAATCAAGTTTGACGAATACTACCGTTGCTACTGCATTGGTGGCAAGCATGTACGCATTATGCCGTACGAACCTCGCAATCCGCACCACCTGCGGTATGTGGCCGATTTCAGCCCCAGCCCCGAGCGGTACCAGCTGATGGAAAGCATTGTACTGCGCATCAACAAATACCTGGGCTACGACTTTAATACAGTAGAGCTGGCCCTGCGGGATGGGGTGCCCTATGCCATTGATTTTTGCAACCCTGCCCCCGATGCCGACCTGCGCAGCGTAGGCCAGGAAAACTATGACTGGGTAATAGAAACAGCCGCCAACTATGCCATAGAGCGGGCCCTGGCACAAGAGCCCGGCAAAGACAACCTGACCTGGGGCGAGTACATCAAAACCAGCGCTGCCGGCCGGCCACTGGTGTAGCTGCCCGCGGAAATCGATTACACATAATCAATCGTTATACTCTTCAGAAGTTTGCAGGTTTTGCCCTGCAAACTTTTTTGATGCCCGTCCGGCGCTGTGTAGCTAAAACTCCTATTTTCAAGCCGGACGATTTCATACAATCTTAATCTACCCTCCATCCTATGGCACTCTCGTTTAAGCATTTTACGCTCGGCATTGAGGAAGAATACATGGTAATAGACCCTGTAACAAAGGAGCTGAAAAGCCATGACCAGAAAATAGTAACCGAAGGACAAAAAGTAATACGCGACAAGGTAAAAGCCGAAATGCACCAGGCCGTAGTGGAGGTGGGCACCGATATATGTGCCAATGTGGAAGAGGCCTACAAAGACATCAGCACCCTGCGCCGCACCATCAAAACCATTGCCGGCAACCTGGGCCTGAGCATGGGCGCCAGCGGCACCCACCCCTTTAGCCACTGGGAGCGGCAGCTGATAACCGACCATGTACGCTACAACCAACTGATAGACGAACTGCAGGAAGCGGCCCGCAGCAACCTCATTTTTGGCCTGCATGTACACGTAGGCATGGAAAGCCGCGACATGGCCATGCACATTGCCAACAGTGCCCGCTACTTTTTGCCACACGTGTATGCACTGTCTACCAATTCACCGTTTTGGGAAGGCCGCAAAACAGGCTACAAAAGCTTTCGCACCAAGGTGTTCGACAAGTTTCCGCGGACGGGCCTGCCCGAATACTTTGAAAATGTAGAGAGCTACGACCGCTTTGTAAACCTGCTGATCAAAACCAACTGCATAGACAATGCCAAGAAGATCTGGTGGGATCTGCGGGTGCATCCTTTCTTCAACACCGTTGAATTCAGGATCTGCGACATCCCGATGACGGTGGATGAAACGATTGCCATTGCGGCGTTGTTTCAGGCCATTTGTGCCAAGCTGTACAAACTGCACAGCCAAAACCTCAATTTCATCATTTATCCCCGTCCGCTGATCAATGAAAACAAGTGGCGAGCCAGCCGCTACGGTATCGACGGTACCCTGATCGACTTTGGCAAGGAAGCCGAAGTAAACACCCGCGGGCTTATTTATGAACTGCTGGACTTTGTAGACGATGTAGTGGACCAACTGGGT
>CANHEC010000468.1 GCA_947459455.1 Chitinophagaceae bacterium | reverse complement strand
ATTAGCGGGGCGTCTCCGTGTCAATCCCTCTCCTATGAACCGAACCGTCGTGCTAAGTTTTATTTTCTTATTACTGCTGGCCTTCACGCATAAAAACAGCTACACCCCTTTCGAAAAAGGCGTGCATGTGCCGGCCAGTCCACAGTACCCCGGCGATGCCGTAAAGGGCTACGAGTACCTGGTGACCGGCGATTATCTGAAAAGCGGCATTCCGCTGCGCCTCTTCAACCTGACCAAGCCCAAAGTACCCGACTACCTGCAGCGGGGCGGTGCCAATGCCGGTATCCCGCACTCCTTCACCGTCATCCATGCGCCAAACGGGGTGCAGGTGGCAGCCCCCAATTGCCTGTTTTGCCATGCGCAGGAGTTTGAAGGCCAGCTCGTGATCGGGCAGGGCAATTCGCTGCTCGATTTTTCGAAACCTGGCCAGCCGCTGCAAAAGCTGGGCGAACTGGCGCTGAAAGTGCTGGCTTCGGAAAAAGAACAGGCCGCCGCCGCCAACCTGCTGGCCTACGGCAATGCCAGCGGCCCCTACCTGGTCACGGCCAGCGCCGGTGTCAATATTGCCGATCGGCTCACAGCCGTGCTGGCTTCGCACCGCGACCCCGCCAGCTTTAAATGGCTGGGAAAGCCAGCCATACCACTACCTACCGATGTGATACCCACCGATGTGCCCGCCTGGTGGCTGCTCAAGAAAAAGCACAGCATGTTTTACACCGGTTTTGGCCGGGGCGATTTTCCCCGCTTTTTGATGGCCGCCAACCTGCTGACCGTGAACGACACCGCCGAAGCGGCCAGCGTGCTGCCTTATTTCGATGATGTGCTGGCGTTTATCAACAGCCTGGAGCCGCCCCGCTACCCACATACTGTGAACGAAGAACTGGCCCGCAGCGGACAGCAGCTGTTTGAAAAAAACTGTAGCAAATGCCACGGCACCTATGGCCCCGAACCCAGCTATCCCAACCTGCTCATTCCGCTGGAGGTCATCAAGACCGATTCGGCCCTGGTGAACAGCAATTTCAGCAGCCCGGAGTATATCCGATGGTTCGAGCAAAGCTGGTTTCGGACAGGCCCCCGCAAAGCCGACCTTGTTCCCTTTCGCGGCTACATCGCCCCTCCTTTGGATGGAGTGTGGAGCACGGCGCCTTACCTGCACAATGGCTCGGTGCCCGATTTGCAAAGTCTGCTGAACAGCAAGGAGCGGCCCACTTACTGGGAGCGTGACTTTGAGCACCCCAACTACAACTACCAGCGGGTAGGCTGGCAATACAGCAGCCGCGATAAACAAGGCAACCGGCAAACCTACAATACCACGCTACGCGGCTATAGCAATGCCGGCCACTACTTTGGCGACAAGCTGACCGATGCAGAAAGAAAAGCCGTGATTGAGTACCTGAAAACGCTGTGAGCCGATATTGCAGGTTCAATTTGAAACCACCGTTTTGGCACGCCCCTCCACAGCAGCAGCACCCCCTACCGGCCAGGCCATCATTGGCCAATGGTTAGCGGCCAAAGGCTTGCATCCATTTGCCTTTCAGGAAGAAACCTGGGAGCACATCATGGCTGGCCAGAGCGGCATTGTAAATGCGCCGACGGGTTGTGGCAAAACCTTCTCCGTTTTTCTGGGCGCCATCATCCAGTACATCAACGAGCACCCGGCCGACTGGCAGCAGCGCAAACGAAACGGCCTGCGCCTGCTATGGGTGACTCCACTACGTGCCCTAGCCAAAGACCTGGGCCGGGCCATGCAGGAAGTAGTGGAGGAACTGGGCCTGCCCTGGCAGGTGGGCATCCGCAATGGCGATACCGATACCAGCGAACGGGCCCGCCAGAAGAAGCAAATGCCCGAGGTGCTCATCATTACCCCCGAAAGCCTGCAGCTGCTGCTGGCCATGAAGGGGCACGAAGCCTTTTTTGAATGGCTGCGCATAGTAGCCGTAGATGAATGGCACGAACTGATCGGTAGTAAGCGGGGCGTGCAGGTAGAGCTGGCCATGGCCTGGCTGGTGCAGCTGAAGGAACAACAAGCGCCTGCCGGTACGCCGGCACCGCTGCAGTTGTGGGGCATATCGGCCACCATTGGCAACCTGGCCGAAGCCAGCGAAGTACTACTGCACCCGCTGCGCCACCCCGGTGTGCTGGTAAAAGCACAACTGCGAAAAGACATCGCCATTCACAGCATTATTCCCGATGAAATAGAAAAGTATCCGTGGGCGGGCCACCTTGGCATCAAGCTTATTGAGAAAGTGGTGCCCATCATCGAGCAAAGCAATACCACGCTCATTTTCATCAACACCCGTGGCATGGCCGAACGCTGGTACCAGGCCTTGCTGGATGTAGCGCCCCAACTGGCGGGGGCCATTGCCCTGCACCACGGCAGTATAGAGCAGGCGCTGCGCCTGTGGGTAGAAGAAGCGCTGCATACCCACAAACTAAAAGCAGTGGTAGCTACGGCCAGCCTCGATTTGGGGGTAGATTTCAGGCCGGTGGATACGGTGATACAGGTAGGATCGCCCAAGGGCGTGAGCCGGTTTTTGCAAAGAGCCGGCAGGGCGGGCCACCAACCGGGTGAGGTGAGCAATGTTTACTTTTTGCCCACCCACTCGCTGGAGCTGGTAGAAGCAGCGGCGCTGAAGGCGGCCATTGAGCAGGGCGAAATGGAAAGCCGCGATCCGCTGGCGCTTTGCTTTGATGTGCTGTGCCAGTTTTTGTGTACGCTGGCAGTGGGCAATGGTTTTGAAGCACCCAATGCCCTGGCGGCCGTACGCCGCAGCTGGTGCTACAGCAGCATGACGGATGAGGAGTGGCAGCAAGTGCTGCTGCACATTACCGAAGGGGGCAAAGCCTTGCAGCAGTACGATGAGTACCGCAAGGTAGAAGTGGACGAAGGCTGGTACCGCATCAAAAGCCGGCGGCTGGCGCTGCGGCACCGCATGAACATTGGCACCATTGTAAGCGATGCCATGATGAAGGTGCGCATGCTGACGGGCGGCTATGTGGGCCACATTGAAGAATGGTTCATCAGCCGGCTGGAACCCGGCGATGTAT
>CANHEC010000467.1 GCA_947459455.1 Chitinophagaceae bacterium | reverse complement strand
CCCATCATGGCCAGCTACTACCACGATGAATCGTACATCTACCACAATGGCAACCTGGTAAAGGCCAAGGACGCCCGTATAGATCTGTACAGCCAAACCATGCATTACGGCATGGGCGTGTTTGAAGGCATCCGTTCTTACCGTCAGCAAGATGGCAGCACCGCTATCTTCAAAGCGGCTGAGCACTTTGAACGCCTGCGCCACTCGGCAGCGGCCCTTCACCTGCCCTACCACTGGACCGACGAAGAACTGATAGCCGCCACCTACCAGGTGCTTAAACGCAATGATTTGCAGGATGCCTATATCAGGCCGCTACTGTATGCGCAAGCCAACATGAGTTTTCAACTCAACAGTTGTTCCAATATCGCCATCATGGCATGGGAAATGCAACCGTTTCTAGGCAATCAGCTGCTGCGGGTACACATTAGTGATATACAGCGACCCAACCCGCAGGCTTTTCAGATGCATGCCAAAGCGGTAGGCCACTACGTCAACAGTATCATGGCCAGTCAGCAGGCCAAAAGCCGTGGCTTCGACGAAGCCCTGCTGCTGGACAACAGCGGCCACATTGCTGAAGGCCCCGGCGCCAATTTCTTTTTACAAATAGCAGGCAAACTGGTCACACCAGCTGCCGGGAACATCCTGCCGGGCATTACCCGGGCCACCGTGCTGGAGCTGTGCGAAGCGCTGGATATTCAAGCGGAAGTACGCCCCATTTCGCCGGCAGAAATTGCAGCTGCTGAAAGTGCCTTCTTCTGCGGTACCGCTGCCGAAATAGTTGGCATCGCCAGCATCGACCAGCACTCTTTTTCGCTGCCGTGGCAGCAAACGCTGGGAGCCCGCCTGCAGCAAGCATACAAGGCGCTGGTGCAGGGCGCTCCTATTTACCAACTGAATGAACAACGCGAAATAGCTGAAACCAAATAACGACAGCAGAATAAAAAACACATGCAAGCACTGAACAAATACAGCCGCACCATTACGCAAGATCCTACGCAACCTGCAGCGCAAGCGATGCTATATGGCATTGGCCTCACCGATGCCGACCTGCAAAAAGCACAGGTAGGTGTGGTAAGCATGGGCTACGATGGCAACACCTGCAACATGCACCTCAATGACCTGGCCAAAGACATCAAACAAAGTATTTGGGCGAATGACCTGGTCGGCTTGCAGTTCAATACCATCGGTGTAAGCGATGGCATCAGCAACGGTACCGATGGCATGCGCTACTCCCTCATCAGCCGCGATCTGATAGCCGATTCGATAGAAGCAGTATGCGGAGCGCACTACTACGATGCAGTAGTAGCCGTACCCGGCTGCGATAAAAACATGCCAGGCTCTATCATTGCCATGGGGCGCCTCAACCGGCCGGCCATCATGGTGTATGGTGGCACCATTGCGCCGGGCCATTACAAAGGCGAAGACCTCAACATTGTGTCGGCGTTTGAGGCACTTGGCAAAAAGATTGCCGGCCAATTGGATGAGGGCGATTTTCAAGGCATTATTCGCAACAGCTGCCCCGGCCCCGGTGCCTGCGGCGGCATGTACACGGCCAATACCATGGCCTCCGCCATTGAAGCACTGGGCATGAGCCTGCCCTACTCTTCATCGAACCCGGCATTGAGCGAAGAAAAGCGGAATGAATGCATGGCAATTGGTCCAGCTATCAGGCTACTGTTGGAAAAAGACATCAAGCCGTCGGATATCATGACCAAAGAAGCGTTTGAAAACGCAGTGACCATTATTATGGCGCTGGGCGGCAGTACCAATGCTGTATTGCACATCATTGCCATGGCGTGGAGCGTGGATGTAAAATGGACACAGGATGATTTCCAGCGCATCAGCGACAAGGTGCCGGTGATAGCCGATTTGAAACCGAGCGGCAAATACCTGATGGAAGATTTGCACCGCAAAGGCGGCGTACCGGCGGTGATGAAATACCTGCTGCAAAAGGGCTTTTTGCATGGCCACTGCCTCACAGTAACTGGTAAAACAGTCGCTGAGAATCTCGCTTCGGTGCCCGACCTCGATTTTACCAAGCAGGATATTATTTACCCGATTGAAAATGCCATTAAAGCTACCGGCCATTTGCAAATACTATACGGCAACCTGGCCACTGAAGGCAGTGTAGCCAAAATAAGTGGCAAAGAAGGCGAACGCTTTAAAGGCCCGGCCCGTGTTTTTGATGGCGAGCATGAACTCATCAAAGGCATCAGCGAAGGACGCGTAAAAGCTGGCGATGTGGTGGTCATCCGCTATGTGGGCCCGAAGGGCGGCCCAGGCATGCCCGAAATGCTGAAGCCTACCTCAGCCATCATTGGCGCAGGTCTTGGCAAATCGGTGGCCCTTATCACCGATGGTCGCTTTAGTGGTGGCACGCATGGTTTTGTGGTGGGCCATATTACCCCCGAAGCATATGAAGGCGGCGCCATTGCGCTGGTAAAAGATGATGACCTGATTGAAATAGATGCCAATACCAATAGCATACAACTGCTGGTAAGCGAAGAAGAACTGGCGACGCGAAAAGCCGCCTGGGTACAACCGCCACTCAATGCCCGCAAAGGCCTGCTCTTCAAGTTTGCCCGGCGCACCCGTAGCGCCGCCGAAGGATGCGTAACCGATGCGTGGTGATGCACCGTTCCTTTTGCCTTCCAACTTATACTTACGCAAAGCAACCAACCATGGAAACACTAACAGCCAACGCCCATACCAGCACCGAAGCCGCTGTGCCGCAACTAAGCGGCTCCGAAATTGTGATCAAAGCGCTGCTGGCAGAAAACGTGAGCACCATCTTCGGTTATCCGGGCGGCGCCATCATGCCCATTTACGATGCGCTGTACGATTACACCACGCAGGTAGAACACATACTGGTGCGACACGAGCAAGGTGCTATTCACGCAGCACAAGGCTATGCCCGCACCTCAGGAAAAACAGGCGTTGTATTTGCCACCAGTGGCCCCGGCGCTACCAACCTGGTAACCGGCCTGGCCGATGCCATGATAGACAGTACGCCCGTGGTGTGCATCACCGGTCAGGTGTTTGCGCACTTG
>CANHEC010000466.1 GCA_947459455.1 Chitinophagaceae bacterium | reverse complement strand
CTCCTGCACCAGGCCTTTGCCAAAGCTGCGACGGCCCACTATGGTGCCCCGGTCATTGTCTTGCAGGGCACCTGCCAGTACTTCGCTGGCACTGGCACTAAACTCGTCTATCAATACCACCAGTTCACCGGTTTCAAACAGGCCCGGCTTGGTGCTGTAAATGATCTTCTCTTTTGTATGGAGGCCCCGGGTACTTACCAGTTTCAGGTCGTCGGGCAGCAGCTCATCGGCTATATTGGTGGCAGCTGTCAGGTATCCGCCGGTATTGCCACGCAGGTCCAGCACCATTTTTTTCATGCCCTGCCGCAGCAGTGCATTGGCGGCGTCCATGAATTCGCGGAAGGTGGTTTCAGCAAATTTGTTGATACGGATGTAGCCGACGGTGGGGCTGGCCATGTACCAGGCATCTACCGAGGGCAGGGGAATATTGCCCCGCGTAATGGTTACTGCTTTTACCTGGCCCTGGCGCAAAATGCCCAGGCTCACCTGGCTGTTGTAGGCGCCCCTGATGCGGCGGCGCAACTCAGCCCCTTGCATTTTTTTGCCAGCTATGGGTTCATTGCCTACCGTTACTATTTGGTCGCCGGCTTGCAGCCCGGCCTTTTCGCTGGGTCCATTTTCCACCACATACACCACGGTGGCTGTATCGTTTATCATCAGGTATTCTACTCCTATACCCGAAAAGCCGCCTTCCAGGTCGGCATTGGCCTCGGCCAGTTCGCGGGCAGGAATAAACACCGTATGTGGATCGAGGTGCTGTAGGATGGCTTCAATGGCTTGGGTTTCCAGCGTGTCCAGGCGTACACTGTCTACATATTTGTAGCGCAACAAATCGAGCAGTTGCTGGGTAGCTCCGTTTGCAGTGCTGCTGCCGCCAGCCCGGCCACTATTGCCAGCCAGCTGAAAGCCAAACAGCATACCCAGTGCCATCATGGTGCCCAGCAGCAGCGGCATCCATACTTGTAGTTTTTTTTCCTTCATCATGCGGTATCCATGGCCAACGGAGCGTGTACCGCTGCAGCCGGCAGCGAAAGTAAACTTTGACTGCCGAATACCTCGCCACATTTACTCCCAATACACCGCTTTAAGTGGCTGAAAGGCAAGGCTCTTAAAATTTTTTTTTATACACCGGCCTCCGGCTGTTTTCGATAAGTTTGCTTCAGCACCCTGCCGTGGCTGTTCACATGGTTTCGGGCAGGGCAGGAGCAGGGCGGCCGTAGCTGTAGTGGCAGGCCGGCCGACCATTTTTGAAATTGATTTGCAACCCGATATTTCTGCCGTGTGGTATTGCCGGCAGCAGGGGGCTGCGCAGAGCTGGCCGCTGTAGGTAGCAACCACAGCGGGCACTGCGCATGATACCAACCCTGTACATGCAAAACCGCCAAACATGAAACTAATAGCCGACAGTGGTGCCACCAAAACCACCTGGACCTTGGTAGGAGGGGCTCGTCAGAAAACCATCACCACGGCTGGCATCAGCCCATACTTTTTTACCCCCGACCAAATAGCGGAGCTACTGCAGGGCAAGCTGCTGCCAAAGCTGGGAAATGCCTCGATTGACGCCATCCATTTTTATGGTACCGGCTGCGCTACCCCCGAAAATCAACAATTGGTAAAAAAGGGCATCCGGGCAGCGTTTAAAGGTGTGAAGACCATTACGGTGGAAAGTGACCTGACAGCAGCGGCCCGGTCATTATGTGGCCATAGCAAAGGAATTGCATGCATACTGGGTACAGGCAGCAATAGCTGTGTGTACAATGGCAAGCGCATTGTGCGAAATAATCCGGCGCCGGGCTTTATTTTGGGCGACGAAGGCAGCGGTGCCTACCTCGGCAAAAAGACGGTGCAATACTTCATCTATCAAACGTTTGATGAAGACCTGATGCACAAGTTTCAGCTGCGCTTTGGCACCAGCTACCGCGAAATACTGCAGCATGTGTACAAAGAGCCGTGGCCCAACCGCTACCTGGCAGGCTTTGCCCCATTTTTAAGCGAAAACCGCGGCCACTTCATGATCGAAAATATCATTGAGGATGGACTCAGCGACTTCATTCACACCCATTTGTACAAATACCCCGAAACATGGACGTATCCCATCCATTTTGTCGGCAGCATCGCCTGGCATTTCAGAGCTGCATTGAAAGAACTGTTCAGGGGATATGAATTGCAATTGGGGCAGATTAAACAGTCGCCCATGCCTGGCCTGATAGCCTACCACGCCTGATAGCCGCCGTACGAAAAAGCAACCAACATGTCAGAGTTTGTAAAAGTAACTGAGCAACCAAGCAAGTACCGTCACCTGGAGCAGATGTCGATTCATGAGCTGCTGGTAAACATTAATGCTGAAGATAAACTGGTACCTCTTGCAGTAGAACAGGCCCTTCCGTCGATAGAGGCGCTGGTAGAAGCCATTGCCGATAAAATGCTGAGTGGCGGCAGGCTGTTTTACATTGGTGCCGGTACCAGCGGCCGCCTGGGTGTGGTAGACGCCAGCGAGTGCCCGCCTACCTATGGCGTACCGCATGGCCTGGTAATAGGCCTCATTGCCGGTGGCGACGACGCCATGTTTAAGGCTGTAGAATTTGCAGAGGATAGCACCGATGAAGGCTGGAAAGATCTGGAAAAGCATTTTGTGAGCGAAAAAGACGTGGTAGTAGGCATTGCAGCCAGCGGTACCACCCCTTATGTAATAGGTGCCCTGCGGGAATGTCGCAAGCGGGGCATCATCACGGGCAGCATTACCTGCAACCCAAACGCACCGGTCAGTAAAGAAGCCGATTTTCCGATCGAGGTGGTGGTGGGGCCCGAGTTTGTAACGGGAAGTACCCGCATGAAAAGTGGTACGGCGCAAAAGCTGGTGCTGAACATGATCTCTACCAGCGTGATGATACAGCTGGGCCGCGTAGAAGACAATAAGATGGTAAACATGCAGCTGAGCAATGAAAAGCTGGTAGACCGCGGCGTACGCATGCTGATGGAGAAAACAGGCGAGGCCGACTATGAAATAGCCCGAGCGCTGCTACTGAAGCATGGCAGTGTAAAAACGGCCGT
>CANHEC010000465.1 GCA_947459455.1 Chitinophagaceae bacterium | reverse complement strand
GCCGTCACGCTAAAAATGTGGGAAAAGGTGCCTGACGACCGCTATGCTGCTAACCCGGCCACCGGTAGCGGCCACAACAGAGGCATCGCCATCGACCTTACCCTGTACGATTTGAAATCGGGCCAGCCCCTGCGTATGCCTACCGGCTTCGATAATTTTTCGGACACGGCCCACCACAGTTTTGCGCAGCTGCCTCCCGAAGTGCTCCGGCACCGGGCTTTGCTCAAAAGCATTATGGAATATGCCGGCTTTGTAGCCCTGCCCACCGAGTGGTGGCACTATAGCCTGCCCCAGCCAAAAAGCTTCCCGCTAATGGACTTGTCGTTTCAGCAACTGCGGCAGGCCTGGCGACACAACCGAAAGCGCCGCTAACCCAACAGGCCGGCATTCAGTTCCTCTTCAAGCGCCATCATTTTTTCAAAAGCTGCTTCGGCTTCTTTTTCCATCTGCTGCAGCTGCTGGCTCAGCTGCTGGTACGATTGCTCCACCTGCAAAAAGCGTTGCTTATCAGCATACACAGCAGGATCGGCTAGTTCGGCTGTAGCTGCCGCTTGCCGCTGGCGTACGTCGGCCAGCTGTTGGTCTATTTTTTCGAAAAGGCGCTGCTGGCGCTGATACTCCTTCTGTAATTCCTTATTGATTGGGCGACCCTTGGCCGGCGCAGGTTGCAATACCACTGGCGGCGGTGCTGGTTGCTCAGCTGCAGGTACCGGCGCAGCCGGCTCAGTGGCTGCCGCAGTTATCTTCTCCTTCCATTGCAGGTACTCGTCATAGGTGCCACGAAACTCCCGGATCTGGTGGTCGATGATTTCCCAGAACACATTGGCCGTGCGTGAAATAAAATAACGGTCGTGGCTCACTATGATCAGCGTGCCTTCGTACCGGTTCAGCGCCTCAATTAGCAGCTCCACACTGTGCATATCCAGGTGGTTGGTCGGTTCGTCCAACAGTAAGAAGTTAGCCTTGCTGACAATGGTTTTGGCCAGCGCCACCCTGGCTTTTTCGCCGCCGCTCAGTACTTTAATCTTTTTCTCGACTTCTTCGCCGCTAAACAGGAAACACCCCAACAAGCTGCGATACTCCAGTTCCGTCTTTCCTGCCCGGCTGGTGGCCATTTCGTCCAGCACGTTGTTTTCTACATTCAGCGCCTCCAACTGGTGCTGGGCGTAAAAAGCATCCTGCACGTTGTGGCCCCAAATGCGTTCGCCATCAAATGGTTCGGTACCGGCAATGATGCGCAACAGGGTAGACTTCCCTTTTCCGTTAGCACCAATCAGGGCCACTTTATCGCCCCTCAATATTTCTGCTCCGGTGTGCCGCAGTATCTCAATAGGACCAAACTGCTTGCTCACTTGCTTGAGCGTACAAATGGTGCGGCCCGGCTGCTGCCCCACCAGAAAGTTGATCTTAATGTTCGGCCGCTCCAGCTCTACGTCTTCTATCCGGTCCAGCTTTTCCAGCCGCTTCATGGCACTTTGGGCCTGTGCGGCCTTGGTGGCTTTGGCCTTAAAGCGTTCTATGAACCGCTCCTGCTGCCGGATGTAATCCTGCTGGTTTTCGAAGGCCCGCTTTTGCAACGCAATGCGTTCAGCCTTTTCCCGCTCATAAAAATCGAAATTGCCCGTATAAAAGTGCAGCTCCTGCTGGTACAGCTCCACCACTTTGGTCACCATCCGGTTCAAAAAGAACTTGTCGTGGCTGACAATGACCACACTACCCGGATAATGCTGCAGGTATTTTTCCAACCATTCAATAGAAGGCAGATCGAGGTGGTTGGTCGGTTCATCCAGCAGCAGAATATCTGGCTTTTGCAAAATGAGCTTGGCCAGCAACACCCGCATGCGCCAACCGCCGCTGAACTGGTTGAAGGGCTTTTCGAACTCTTCGGTACTGAATCCGAGGCCATGCAACACTTCTTCGCTTTGGTGCTGCATGCTATAGCCCCCGGCTACTTCAAAATCGTGCAGCACTTCGGCGTAGCGATGCAGCAGGTCTTCATTACTACTGTCTGTTTCCAGCTGTTTTTCCAGCTGGCGCAGTTCCAGTTCTACCCGGCGGGCCTCGTCAAAAGCATCCATGGCCACTTGCAGCACCGGTTTTTCTATTTCCTGGCTCAGCAGGTCCTGGTGCAAAAAGCCGATTCGCACATTTCGGCCACGCTCTACAGTACCAGCGCTGGGCTGGTACTCGCCTACCAGCACCCGCAGCAGCGTCGATTTGCCAGTGCCATTGTACCCTATCAGCCCAATGCGTTCATTGGGATGAATGTGCCAGGTAGCATTTTGCGCAATGACCCGAGCACCAAATTCGAAAGTTAGATTATTGAAACCCGCCAGCATGCGGCAAAAGTAAGGGACGGCCAGCCTTGTACACCCGGACCCATGGTCCGTATGATTTAAGAGTATTATTACGCCAATGCGATGTTGCACCACTTACATTTGCGACATGGAAAGGAAAATTCTAGCAGTGCTTTTCCTGTTAGCTATTGTGGGGTATGGGTTCTTCTTTTTTGTAATAAAAGGCAGAACAGGGCAAACAGAAAACACACCCAATACACCCATGCAGCTGGCGGGCAGTGCCGACGCTTTTTCTTCGGCGCTTACTACCTGTGTCACGTCCTACTACGAACTAACGGCGCAGCTGGCCAAAGACGATAGCAGCCAGATAGGCGAAGTGGCAAAGGGATTTTTGGACGCGGCCAGCCAACTGCCGGTAGCGCAGCTAAAGGCCGACAGCAACCTGATAAAACTGACAGAGGCGCTTCAGCAAAACATAGTGAAAGCGGCCACCAATATGCGCAGCAGCAGCACACTGTCGGAGCAGCGAAAGCAGTTGCAAATCACCAGCGATCTGCTTTTCGATTTGCTGCGAACCACCCAATACAAGGGAGCTACGGTGTACCAACAGTTTTGCCCCATGGCGTTCGACAATACGGGTGCCAACTGGCTGAGCCCCAGCCCGGCCATCAGCAACCCCTACATGGGCCAGTCGATGCCCACCTGCGGCAGCGTAATCGATTCTATCCATTTCAAGCCCTGAACCATCGGGCTTT
>CANHEC010000464.1 GCA_947459455.1 Chitinophagaceae bacterium | reverse complement strand
CCTGATAGGAGGCGGGCACCTGCGGGTTAAAGTCGGCCAGCACATTCAGGTCGGTTACCAGCGTGTCGCGGCTGTTCATATCCAGGTGGTAGCGGCCGCTCCAAAAAAACGAGGGCTTGTCGGCCACCTTCTCTACCCCGTCGGTTTGTACGCCACGGCTGTGCAGGTCGTCCAGTATGGCCTGTTCAAAATCGTTGCCCACAATGCTTATTTGCTGCACCGGCTTTACAAAGTTGGCGGCTGCATACGCCGCGTAGGTAGCGCTGCCGCCCACTATCTTGTCTACCTTACCAAAGGGGGTTTCAAGGGCGTCGTACGCCATGGTGCCTACCACTATCAATGACATAAAGAGGGAGTTTTAAGGGCTTTTATTTTTTGCAAAAGCCGTGCAAAGAAAGGCAATTGCGCCCAATGATGCCCTGCGTAAGCCGGGTGGGCAGCCAATCCGGGCTACCCATCGTAGCAAAGGCAGGCATTGGGGGCCATGGGCACCGGTGCATGGCCGGGCAGCAGTACCGGCCCTTTTGTGGTTCGCTGCGCTCCGTGCTGCCGGCTGCGCCGGCGCACCCTCCCTGCGGTCGGCACGTCAGGCCCGGCGGCCCATCGGCAGTGGTACATGCCCGGGCATTGCCCACCCGGCTACCCCAGGCCATGCCCCCAAATCCGCAAAACAGGCCGAATTTTCAGATTCAAATCGAAAAATTAGGCCGAATTTTCAGATTTCATTCTTGTTTTTAGGCCTGATGTTCAGACTCAAGCACCCATGACCCTTGTGCTCATCAGCCATTTAGTCCGGCCGGTGGAGGCGCTCCAGACCAACGACGCCGTGGCACGCTACACGCCTACGAGTGCAAGTGGAAAACCACCAACCGGAAAACGCGGCTGCCCGCCTCTTTTCAGGAAGCTTATCCGCAGCACCAGTTTACCGTACTGGAGCAAACTAACTACGATGGCTTCCTCCGTTGAATGGCCGCATCGGCATCTCCCCGTTAACTAACAAGCGTTAGTTTTGCAGCATTCTTGTTTGCCATGGCCCGTCCAAAAGCTGCCGCTACCCCCAACCGCCGACTGCAGATACTGACACAGGCTGCCAGCCTGTTTCGGTCGAACGGCTTTAATGCCACCACCATGCGCCAGCTGGCCGAGCAGCTGGGTATAGAAGCGGCCAGCCTGTACAACCACATCAGCAGCAAAGAAGAGCTGCTCCGCGAAATCTGCTTCAATGTGGCCAACGAGTTCAATACACAACTGGCTACGGTGCAGCTGCAGGAGCTGTCACCATTACAAAAGCTGGAAGCCATCCTGCGCTTTCACATCGGCATGCTGCTGAGCCGCCCCGATGATGTGTATGTGAGCAACCGCGACTGGAAGCACCTGAAAGAGCCCTGGCTCACCAACTTTTTGACCCAGCGGCGCCAGTACGAACACCAGCTGGCCGACATCATACAGCAGGGCATCGACCGCGGCCAGCTGCGGCCCCTGCAGCCGCCCGTAGCCGTGCTCGGCCTGCTAAGTGCCGTCCGCAGTATTGAATACTGGCAGCGCAGCAAGCGCCCCATCGGCGGTACCCAGGCGGTGGACGACCTCATTACGCTGCTGCTGAAAGGAGTGAGCAACTAATTTGATAATGAGACAATGTGATAATGTGATAATAGAAGACAATACCTGGCAATGTGATGATGTGATAATTTGATAATGTGATAATGGAAGACAAGTGGAGGGAATGTGAAAATGGAATACAGTGCCTGGCAATGTGATGATGTGACAATGTGATGATGTGATAACCGATTACAAGCAACCAACAGCTTTTGGCTGAACACTGCAGCTCTTAACTCGTGAACTCGTGAATGCAAAAACCTTGGACTCGTGAAAGGTGAAAAGTCAAACGTGAAAACCATCAGCCGCATCTACCAGCACTAAACTTTAATCATTGAACTCGTGAACTCGTGAACTATCAAACCTCCAACCATGGCCACTCATTTTTATAAACTGCGAGTAAAGACGGTACAACCCGAAACCAGCCACAGCGTGGCAGTCACCCTGGAGGTGCCGCCTGAGCTGCAGGCCAGCTTTGCCTACCAGCAAGGCCAGTACCTTACGGTACGCACCCACCTGCAGGGCCGCGAGGTGCGCCGCAACTACAGCCTGTGCAGCAGCCCGCTCGACCAGGAGTGGACCATCGCCATTAAGCGGGTGGAGGGTGGCCTCTTCAGCACCTGGGCCCATACCGAGCTGAAAGCCGGCATGGAGCTGGATGTAATGCCACCCATGGGCAAATTCTTTACGCCGCTGCATCCGGCGCAAAAGCGGCGCTACCTGGCCATTGCTGCCGGCAGCGGCATCACGCCTATTCTCAGCATCATCAGCACCACACTGCGTACCGAGCCGCACAGCCACTTTACACTGGTGTACGGCAATCGCAACCGGGCCAGCATCATGTTTAAAGAGGCGCTGGAAGCCCTCAAAAACAAATACCTCGACCGCTTTACGCTGATACACGTGCTGAGCCGCGAACGCACCGATGCCGACATCCACCACGGCCGCATAGATGCCGCCAAATGCGAACACCTGGCCACGCAGCTGATAGACGTACGGCAGATAGACGAATGCTTTTTGTGCGGCCCCGAACAAATGATACTGGATGCCCGCCAAACCCTGCAGCAGGCAGGCCTGGCCCCCGAGCGGATACACGCAGAACTGTTTACTTCGGCGGCGACACATGCCCCCCGGGCGGTGAATAACACCGACGCCACCGGCCAGCACCCGGCAGCTACCATCACCATCAAAGTAGATGGCATAGAAAGCAGCTTTAAGCTGGCCTACCTAGGCAATAGCATACTGGACGCGGCCCTGCTACAAGGTGCCGACCTGCCCTATGCCTGCAAAGGCGGCGTGTGCTGCACCTGCAAGGCCCGCCTGACCGAAGGCGAGGTGCACATGGATGTGGTGTACGGACTGGAGCCCGACGAAATAGCCGCCGGCTACATCCTGACCTGCCAGGCACACCCCCGCACCGAGGTGGTGAAGGTGGACTACGATCACTAAGCCAGCAGT
>CANHEC010000463.1 GCA_947459455.1 Chitinophagaceae bacterium | reverse complement strand
TGCAGGGTACTTTGTACTTCGGGCCGGCGCTGCAGGCTGGCATATAGCAGCATCACCAGCAGCCAGGCGTATATCAGGCTCCAGATGCCAAAGGTTTTACCATCGGGCACAAAAGCATTGGGGTAAAAGCCCGACACCTGCCCGGTATTGTACCCATTGATAGGTAGAATATTGGCGAGGGCATTGGTGGCCAGGGTAGCGCCAAACAGCAGCCAGCTGAGGGCCAGCGATAAGCGAGCATTCATGCTGCAATGTACGGCCCGTATGGCTGGATGGCGGGGGCTGCCGGCAGCCAAAAAATTTGTTTGGCTGAACAAGTGGAGCCCTTATTTTTGCAGCCCCTTCGGGGAAATTCCTCTATCGCTCAGTTGTTTAGAGTATCCCGACTGACGGTCGGGAGAGGTCGCTGGCTCAAACAGCGTTAAAAAGTTGAGACATATTCCTCCTTAGCTCAGTTGGTTAGAGCATCCCGACTGACAGTCGGGAGAGGTCGCTGGCTCAGACAGCGTTAAAAAGTTGAGACATATTCCTCCTTAGCTCAGTTGGTTAGAGCATCTGACTGTTAATCAGAGGGTCGCTGGTTCAAGTCCAGCAGGGGGAGCAAAAAACAACGCTTCGGATCTTTTGATTCGAAGCGTTTTCTTTTGTATCCGCGGGTAGCCAAGTTGAAGGCAGATATTGACAGAGGAACAGGCAGTTCCAGCGTTACTCAATACCGTTTCATTGTACTTTCATTGAAATCGTGCCGCTATGAAATTTCTTGTGTACCTGTCATTGTTCTTATTGCCCGCCCGGGTGATTGCTCAAAGTGCAGAGTATCCCATCAGTTCATTTTTGACAACCGGCCCCAAGGCCCCCAACACGCATTATATTGGTGAAGCATGGCTGAACACTTTGCTGCAGGCAGACAGCGATATTCCGTATAACATTACCAAAGCCAGCTTCAGAAAAAATTCTACCCTCGATTGGCACAAACACACTACTCCGCAAGTGCTTATTATTTTAGAGGGCGAAGCATACTATCAGGAGCGAGGCAAACAGCCGGTAGTGCTAAAAAAGGGGGATGTGATCAGGTGTAGCAAAGATGTAGAACACTGGCATAACTCCACAAAGGATAGCGATGTGACTTATCTGGCGATATACGGCGGCACACAACCCACAGTTTGGACAGAAAAGCTGACGCAGGAGTATTATGATGCCATTGCCCGGCCGCTTAAAACTGCCATGAAGTAGCTTCGCAGTGTTGCCCCGATGGTAGGCGGCTCATTTAAAAGCTGCCAACTCCAAACTGTAGCAACACATCCTCGCTGGCTTTTCCGCTGCCTGCGAGGGTGCTGCTGGCAGTGTGCATGGGTGCATCATTCATTTTGGCGCAAGCACCAGCGGCGTAATGATGACCATTGGGATTGACGGCTAGTCGGCATCAATAGCTGTCATGATGCAAAGCGGGTCACGCTGAATGATATATTCTATACTTCCGTCACTTTTCGACTGGCACAGATACTAGTCTGGTAACTGTCAGATAAAGTATTGAGCGTCACTCATCTGGAACCAAAGTCATTGCTTTGGATCCACTCAATGGATTATGTACAACCGCTACAGGCATCACTAATATTAGCTATTTGCAACAGCAAATGGCCGCAAGCACTTGCAATCCAACATCACAATGGGTTATCTTACCTGGGATCGTTCTCATTAAACCTCCTATCCATGAAACTCAAACATGCATTCACCATGCTTGGCCTTTTTGCCATTGCATTTTCCCACGCACAAAATATTGGGATTAACAATACCAATGCCGCGCCATTTGCCGGTGCTATTCTCGACGTTCAAAGCACCACAAAAGGCATGCTGATGCCACGCATGACCACTGTGCAGCGGCAAGCCATGACCAGCCTTACGCCGGGACTGATTGTATTTGATACCGACCTGAATCAATTTTTCTACTACACGAATGCCTGGCAGGCGCTTGGATCTGGCACCGGGTGGGCACTAGGCGGTAATGCAGGCATTGTACCTGGTCAATTTTTGGGTACCACCGATGCGGTTGCATTACGCTTCCGGACAAACAATACAGAGCGCCTGTCTATTGACGTAAATGGGAACATTTTGGTGCCGACTGATCAGCAAACCCTTCGCTTTTCCGCTACTACCAACACGCCGAACCAGCCAATGATACAAATGTTTACTTCAGGTACTCAAAACAGGGATCGGATGGTTTTGTCCCACTCTCCGTCATTTCCAACATGGGGTATTGAATACAGAGACACCACCGATGTTGTTTTTCTGCGGGATGGTTCAGTCAGACGATTCGCCTTTGAATTGGCCAGCGGGAACATGGGTATTGGGCTGGAAAATCCAGAATATCGATTGGATGCAGTGGGTCGCTTACGGATCAGGTCGGATGGCAATCTCAATAACTCGCCGGGCATCTGGTTTTCCAACAACACCAACACTTTTGATCGGGCTTTTTTGGGGATGTCAAAACCAGATTCGGGTTTTGGGATTTTTAGTCAGCATATGGGCAAATGGGCTCTTGAATTTGAAGTGATGAGGGAGCCTCGCTTAGGTATTAATACCAGGGAAACTGGCGCGGGGGGTGGTGATGGAGTTGTAAGGGCTGAATTGCACGTTGTACATACAAATTTTGGAGGTTCAAACGATGGGGTAAGAATTCAAAATGAAGGCTCCAATCAGCATTACTGGAATTTGTACACTTCCAATACCACAGGTGACTTTGAATTTTACAAGCAAGGGATCAAAAGAGCTACCATTAACCAAACAAGTGGAGCATATACTGCTGTTTCGGATGAAAAACTGAAGCGAAATGTGCGCCCTATGGCAGCCAATACATTGTCTAAAGTAATGATGCTTCGGCCTACTTCTTACCAGTTTATCGACCTGTCCAATGATGAAGGAGGTACCTACAAACCAGATGGCCGGTTTTACAACGGGTTTATTGCCCAGGAGGTGGAAAAAATATTTCCTGAATTAGTATTCAGGGGAAGTGACAACCCGGCACAGGACTCTTATACCATGGATTATGCCGGATTCG
>CANHEC010000462.1 GCA_947459455.1 Chitinophagaceae bacterium | reverse complement strand
CATATGAAATGTTGGCATTGGCTGTGGTAGCCGTTTGCCCATCGCCAAACTGCCACCGATAGCTCAGCAGTGGCCCATTGGTACCACTGGCAGTGGACTGGTTAGTGAAAGCGATGGGGGTATTAACACACACCAATGTGTCGCTGGCTACAAAAGCAGCTTGCACATCATGCACTACCACTGCTGTGGGTCGCGTAATGCTATACCGGCAGCCCAGCGAGTCCTGCACTGTCAGGCGCACATCGTAAGTGCCGGGGGTAGTGTATACCGCACCAAAAGGTCCAGCTGTGAACACAGAATCTGCTCCACCCCTGCCAAAACTCCACTCCCAACGAAGTACGCGGTTACTGGCATCAAAGCGGGTAGAATCAGAAAAGCGGACAAGAGTTCCAGCGCACACATCTTGCTGCAGTGGTCCAAAGTTAATAATCGTCCCGACACTGCTAATCCTAAACGTCTGAATGGTTGTATCAAGACAGCCATTCAAATCTGTGATAACCAATTGTACGGTAACAGTGGTCGTATCAGTATACACCCGATCGATAAAATTGACTGTAGTATTGATTGGGGTGCCGCCGTCGATGGTCCATTCGTAATTGCTAATAAAAGCAGGATTAGTACGTGGACCCCTTGCAATAAAACGTACTTCACTGAGGCGGCACTGGCCCAGGTTGGTCATTTCTACATTGGCTTCTTCATCTATGATGCGTACTATTCGGCTCGCCTCATGCTGGCATAGTGTGTCGGCTACTACCAGGCGTACGGTATAGTTTCCTGATACCGCATACCGATGACTGGGGCTGTAAACAGTGGATGAATCGCCATCGCCGAAATACCATTTCCAGGTGAGGGCACCAATGCTGGTATTCGTGAAAAATCTCTCCAATTTGTTAGCACAGCTAAACGAATCGGTGAAGCGGGCAATGGGCGGATTCACGTAAATGAAGCTATCGAGACTGAGCGTATCACTACAGTTGTTGTTCGATACAATCAGCGTAACCCGCATCCAGCCTGTGTCATTGTATTGATACACCGGATTGCGGGCACTGGAACTGCCGCCATCACCAAACAGCCATTGCCAGCGAGTAACAGTGCCACGACTTGTATCGGTAAAATTGACGTCGGCCGAAGGACAAGTAATACGAGGCGTAGCTGTAAATCCGGCGACCGGCCGATCGCTCAGGCGAACAGTGGAGTTGAATGTAGCCGTACAGCCAGCTGTGGTAGTAATGGTGAGCCGCACCACATAAGTACCCGATGTAGTAAACGATTTGAATGGGGTGCGCAGATTAGACGTGGTACCATCACCAAAGTCCCATGACCAGCTTACTACTGAATCGTTGGTAACAACAGTAGGTACAAAAGTGATAGCGTAGGGTGCACAATTATCGTACGGCAATCCGCTGATAGCTGAAATACTCGGAGCACTGATGACAACACCAGCGCTGCGGACTACCGTATCCAAACAGCCATTATTGTGCTGCACAATCATTGTAATGTTGTAACTACCGAACTGATTGTAAGTATGCGTGGGAGCCTGCAAAGTGCTGGTTTGGCCATTACCAAAATCCCACAATAAAACTGTGCTGTTGGGAGTGGTATTAGCAAAGCTGACAGTGTGTGGCAACTGGCAGCTGACAGGAGGCGTAATGGTAAGCGAAGGCACTGGCCGGTCGAGCACTGTAATGGAACCGGTAGCTACATCGCTGCAACCGTTCTTCCATACCCGCAACGAGAAATTGTAAACACCCCCGGTAGCAAAGCTTCGGGCCGCATCAAATTGACGCAGCACAACGCCATCGCTGAAGGTCCACACACTGCTATCGAAGGTGGCGAACGGGGTGCTGGTATTTTGAATAACGACGGGGCGGCCGGTACAAAAAGGGCCGGAAGGCAGGCGAAACGACGCCGTAGGACTACCAACAGTAACGATAGCTGGCTGAAGCAACGTATCGGTACAACCGCCGGCATTGCGCACCACCAGCCGCACATCGTAGGTGCCCGGCGTAGTGTATGTGTGGGTAGGATTGCGGGCAGTGCTGCTACCGCCATCGCCAAACAGCCATTGCCAGCTCACAATATTGGCGCCAATACTGGCATCAGTGAAACGAACATTCACCGGCACTACGCAAGCCGCAGGTACACTCACATTATAGCGGGCCTCCAGCGAATCGCCCACAGTAACAAAGTTGTCGATCGAGAATGTATTGCTACAACCCTGGTCGGTGCGCACCGTAAGCGAAATGCGAAAGCTGCCAGGATTGCCGTAAGTGTGCACAGGGTTGCGGCCACTGCCAAGGGTGCCATCACCAAAATCCCAACGCCAGTCTACTATACTGCCGGTGCTGGGCACGCTGCTATCGGCAAAAGCTACCTGCAGCGGCAGGCAGCCAAAGCGTGGGCTGGCGCCAAAGTTGACCTGTGGCAACCCGAAAACAGTGATATATGCATTGCGGGTAAGCACCGCCGAATCAGTAGTGCCGCGGTAAATGGTCAGCCGCACGTTGTAAGTGCCGGGCGTGAAATAAGTGGTACTGGGATTTTGCTGGGTCGACAGTACCCCATTGCCAAGGTCCCACTGCCAGCGATCGGCACCGCCGGTAGATAAGTCGGTAAAGAGAACACGGATGGGCGCACAGCCCGATCGAACATCCGCCGAAAAATCGGGCGACAGTTGCGCCTGGCTGGCCGTAGCCACCAGCAAAAGCAGGCATACCAAACTGTGCTTCCACATAAGCAGATGCTGAAAATTATTTGAGGGCAAAACCGCTACTGCCGTGCAGTCAGCGGCCGCTTTCTTACTCATTGACTTTGTACGATTCACTTCGCTTACGTGCGTATCCAGCCTGTAAACGGTGTTTATCAGGTGCAAATTGCCTGCCAAACTTTGCCAGCCCTTCGCTTCCCAGCCCCGTTTTTTTAAACCAATGTGGACCAACAATTTTGCGGCAGCCTTGCAGCCCGATGAATGCAAGGAAAAGCAAATACCTTCATTTGCGACAGCAAGTAATCAACACTTTGTTTGAAAGTATGCCCCGCATCAAAGACTTTATTTT
>CANHEC010000461.1 GCA_947459455.1 Chitinophagaceae bacterium | reverse complement strand
CTGTTGTCTGTCCACCAGGTAAAGTCGTACGATTGGTTCCAGTTTGGACTGGCGCCGCCTTCGGAGGTGCGATGCGTGTACGTGGCCCTGGTGAGGCGGTTGGCGGCATCGTACTGGTACTCATACTTGCGCTGGATGCCATCGCCGGCCGTACGCCACGATTGGGCCCGGATATTGCCATTAAACTGGGCGGGATCGCCACTGCCGCCAAAGCTGATATCGGGCGTACCAGCGGTCGCTTTGTCGTACCCCAAATCAAAGGCAAACCAATTGCTTCCAGCAGGCGACAAAATGCTGTCATTCCTCAAAAGTCTCCGATTGATTCCCAGCAACCAGCCGCGAATATTATAATCGTAGGTTTGAGCGGACAGTGTGCCAGAACCTGGTGGCCTGGTACCCATATTTTTTGTTTTCAGCTGCCCCAGCGCATCGTAGCGCATGCTCACCGTGGTTTTGGGGGCGCTCAGGTTGCCGCCATTTACCTGGTGGTGGGCTATCCGCTTCACAATATCCTGCGGGCGCCCAATGGCATCAAACTGCTGCTCGGTGGTTTGCACCAGCCAGGTGGTGCTGCCCACCCGCTGCCGCTGCACCGTGCGGAAGGCCTGGCCGGCAAAGCCATACTGGGTGCTGCTTACTTCCAGCATGCCTTCCTGCGCATTGTGCTGCTGCACCTGCAGCACCCGGCCGTATACATCGTAAATATTGACTGCCGTGATCCAGAAATTGGTGCCCAAGATGCGGGTGCGGCTGCCGGTGGGGAGGCCCTGCACCTGTGCACTGGCCACAAAAGCCCGGGCATACGGGTAGGTAGTATTGTTGTCGGTAGTGGTGAGGGTGCTTTCGGCCAGCAGGCTGCTGCTGAGGCCCAGCCCGCTATAGGCGGTCAGCCATCCGTGGTTGTCGTAAAACAGTTGGGTCAGCTCCTGCCGGTTGGCTGCGGTACTGGCCGGGTAGCGGTCGTTGGTGCCGCTGGGGATGCCCGCCGCTGCTGTGATGTGGCTGGCAAAGGAAGTGGTGCTGGTCCACAGGCCAGTGGCAAGGGGGCGGTTCAGGGCATCGTACCAGGTGTACAGCCACTGGTTCTGGCTCCGCATGTTGCCATCCTGGGTCAGGGTCAGGCGGTCGCGGCTATCGTACACCATGTATACCTCAGCCGCGCCGGGCACTTTTTTCATGCTCATGCGGCGGCGGGCATCGTACTCGTACCGAAAGCATTGCTCCGCCAGCAAGGTGGTACCGTTGGTAGCGCCAAAGCTCCAGTTGTTTTGGCTCAGCCATTTGGTGCCCTCGGGCTGTACCACGCAGCGCAGGCTGCCAAAATCGTCGTACAGGTAGTAGGTGCATATCCACCCGTCGTGGCCACTGCCGCTGCCATTGTCGGCCGTGGCTGTCAGCTGCACTTTTTTCAGCACTACCTGGCCGCTCTTGTCTTTAAACTCCACCACCTGCTTGCCATGCTCATCGGTGGTCACCAGCTTTTGCAGCTGCCCGGCGGCGTAGGTGCCGGGGCTGCTATAGCTGCCCCAGCTGCCTGGCGTGGTGGGGTCGGTTACGTTCCAGATGCGTACGGCGTCTAAGGCTGTATTTGTCCAATAGCTTTTCTTGACTGCACGCTCAGTACCCAAGCTAGCCTCTGAACCAACCCAACTGCTACCCGGAGCAAAAGCAGCAACCACCCTATTCAGCGGTGAGGGTTCATAGTTCGTCTTAGAATAGGCCCAGTTTCGCCCAGATCCGCCAACATTTACTTCGGTAGCATCACCTGCCAAATGTGTGTTGTAAAATGAAATTTGTTCAGTGAAGGGCGTCTGCACAAAATCGCCTTGCGAGCCAATGGGTCTGGCATATGGCAGATAATCAAATACAGGCCGCCCATATGAATCATATACCATAGCTTTTACGAGGTCGGTAGCTACTGTTTGTGCGGCAGCGGAGTTGAGTGCTCCCTGACGTTGAACGACTTGTATTGGCCGTCCAAGTCCATCCAAAAACTGCGTTGTTAACTTAACTTGCAGGCTGGTGCGACTACTATTCATTACATCTACCTCATTGTGGTAGGGTGCAATAGGTTCCCATGTACGCACTAGGCTAACAGTACTACTAGAGCCATACCCCGAAGGTGCAGCAGCGGGTAGTTGGCCAAAAGACCACTTGGCAGCCATTAACATGAAAGCTGCAATAAAGTAGGCTGCAAATCCATTAATACGTAGCATATAGAAACCTGTTACTCTAAGCATTATCAATTATTAGAAATCAACAATCCCTTCCTCTCTTTATACCATGCAAACTGCTCCGCTGGCAGAATTTGCTTATAAAGGGAATCTCGACGGTTCTCGATTCGCTGTAACGCGGCAGCCACTGTCGCCCTATTTCCTCCACTACGCATTTCCACCATCTTTTCGCGGTGTAGCAATAAGTTAACAGAATAGAGACGCTCCTTAATAGTTTGCGGCAATTTCAAAGAATCAGCAATCCGGCCAGCTATTCGCTCTGCTAATCTCTCACCAACTTGGTCAGCACTGCTGTTACTTGTCTGTCCATAAGTGTATACACTTAAGCTTACAAGAAACACTAGTACCAGCTGGTTTGCTGAAAGGAACCTTCTTATCATAAAACTCAAATTAAATGATGGAGCAATTGTCATAAGTATGTTCAGTGTAACTCTGAGACCAAGAACCATCTGACCATTCATAATGGAAAGTACATACCCACATCCCAAGCCAGGAATCAAAAGTCGAATGTGTATAAACTTTGAAGCCCTGCTCACACTGACCACCAACACATTTCCAGTCATCTCCCTGACAATTAGAAGTGTTGCAACTAGCCGGCAAAGGACAAGTACCTGCATTAAATCCAATCAAAACATTCCTCGTCTGGTTGAAAGTGATGCTGCAGGGATTCATGTCCCGTTGTTGCTGCAATACATTTCCAGTATTTTGCCCCGATGCATTCAATTCACAAAACTGCGAACCGATATTCTGCCACGAAACTACCTCACAGCTCGAAGAGGGCCCAAGATCAACCCACCTTTTCTGATTGTAGGTTGGACTATTTGGATTTAT
>CANHEC010000460.1 GCA_947459455.1 Chitinophagaceae bacterium | reverse complement strand
GGGCCTTAGCCGGGCCGTAATATTGCCCGAAATACCAGTGACGGGCCTGGGCATGGACGACCTGCCAGCGCTGAAAAAACTGGTGTTCGAACGGATGGAAAAAGCTATTATTGAATTTGCACAACATGAACGACACACCGGCACATAGCAACTCTTTGTTTGGCATTGCCCGCTATGCTTTGTTTGCCGATGTCATTGTGCCCATTTACCTGCCCAAAACCCTCACCTGGGGCGTGCCCGATGAATGGGCCGACAAAGTGCAGCCCGGCTGCCGGGTAGAAGTAGAGGTGAAAGCCAAGCGCTATGCTGGCGTAGTAAAAACCCTGCACACCCAGCAGCCCCTGCACTACGATACCAAACCCATCCTGAACCTGCTGGATGAGCAGCCCATTGTGCAGCAGGCCCAGCTACAGCTATGGAGCTGGATAGCCAGCTACTACTGCTGCAGCGAGGGCGAAGTGATGATGGCTGCCCTGCCCAGCCACCTGAAGCTGAGCAGCGAGAGCATAGTACAATACAACGAGCACCACGGGGTGCAGCCGGCCGACCTGACCGACCGCGAATACCTGATAGCCGAAGCCCTGGAAGTAAAGCAGCAGCTGACGCTGAAGGAAATACAAACCCTGCTGGATAGCCACCACGTGTACCCGGTAGTAAAAAAGCTGGTAGAAAAAGGTGTGGCCACCGTGTGGGAAAACCTGCCGGAGAAGTACAAAGAGAAAACCGAAACCTACGTGCTGCTGGCACCCCGCTACAAGGCCGAGCCCGAGCTGGCAGCGCTGCTGAATGAGTGGGGCAAAAAAGCAGGCAAACAGCTGGAACTGCTGCTGGCCTATCTGCATTTTGAAAAAACCGAAGGACAGGTAAGCAAAGCCAGCCTGTTAAAAAAAAGTGGCGCCTCACCGGGAGTGCTTGATGGGTTGGTGGCCAAGCAAATACTGCTGCTGGAAAAACGCAGCGTAGATCGCCTGCCGCAAATGGCCAAGCACATTGTCACCGATATTGCACTTTCGCCTGCGCAGCAAACAGCCCTGCAGCAGCTGCAGGAAAAAATGCAGCAGCATGCCGTGACCCTGCTGCATGGCGTGACCGGCAGCGGCAAAACCCAACTGTACATAGAGCTGATAGCCGAGCAGGTGCGGCAGGGTAGGCAGGTGCTGTACCTGCTGCCCGAAATAGCACTCACCTCGCAGATAGTGCGCAAGCTGCGCCACCACCTCGGCGGCCATGTGGGCATTTATCATTCCAAATTCAACCCCAACGAGCGGCTGGAGCTATGGAACAAAGTGCTCTCCGGTGAAATACAGGTGATTCTGGGGGCCCGCTCTTCGCTGTTTTTGCCCTTTGCCCGCCTCGGTCTCATCATTGTAGATGAAGAGCACGATACTTCATTTAAACAAGCCGATCCGCCGCCCCGCTACCATGCCCGCGACGCCGCCATCTACTACGGCGGTCAGTGCGGTGCCAAAGTACTGCTGGGCAGCGCCACCCCCTCGCTGGAGAGCTACCACCACTGCCAGCAGGGCAAGTACGGGCTGGTGAGCCTGCTGGAGCGCTACGGCGATTTGCAGCTGCCCGATATGGAGCTGATAGACCTGAAGCAACTGCCCGAATCCCGCAGCGGCAAAGTAATCCTGAGCGCCCCCATGCAGCAGCGCATTCAGCAAACGCTGGATGCCGGCCGGCAGGTCATCGTATTTCAAAACCGGCGCGGCTACACGCCCTACCAGGTGTGCTACACCTGCGGCTGGATACCCAAGTGCCAGCATTGCGATGTGTCGCTCACTTTTCATAAAAGCACCAATAAACTGCACTGCCACTATTGCGGCACTACCTATGCACCCGCCAAAGAGTGCGGCGCCTGCGGCAGCCAGCAGTTTCGGTACAAAAACTTTGGCACCGAGCAACTGGAAGAAGTGCTGGACACCACGTTTGAAAAGGCGCAGGTGGCCCGCATGGATACCGACAGTGTGCGGGGCAAACACAGCCACGAAAACATCATCCGGCAGTTTGAAGAGCAACGCATACAAATACTGGCCGGCACGCAAATGGTGGTGAAGGGCCTCGACTTTGACCACGTAGGCCTGGTGTGTATTCCCGATGCTGATGGCATTTTCCGCTTTGCCGATTTCAGGGCTACCGAGCGGGCCTTTCAGCTGATAGAGCAGGTGAGTGGCCGGGCCGGCCGCAAGGGCGAAAAAGGCAAGGTGCTGCTGCAGCTGATGGATACCCAGCACCCACTGCTGGGCTACCTGCAGCGGCACGATTATCATGGCTTTTACCTCGACGAAATCAGCAAACGCCGCGAGTTTCACTATCCGCCTTTTACCCGGCTCATTGTACTGCACTGCAAGCACCGCGACCAGTTGACCGCCTGGAATGCAGGCGAAACACTGGCTGCCTGGCTGCGCCTGCGCTACGATGGCTATGTATCGGGCCCGGCCGAGCCACCGGTCAACCGTATCCGCAATCAATACATTACCGAACTGCTGCTGAAGCTGCCGCCGCAGGCCAAGCTTTTGGCGGCTGCCAAGCAATACCTGCGAGAGGGCATCGCCGAGCTGAACCACCAGCCTGCCTTCCGCTCGGTGATGGTACAAATAGATGTCGATCCTCAATAGACCCGCTATGTCCATTCTTCAACCTGCCGATCTGCAAGCGTTTACCAGTTTTGGCGTACCGGCGCCGGTAGCCGGCCTGGCCCGCTTTGCCTCGGCCGATGAGCTGGCGGCCATTGTGCGCAGCGCCGAAGCCCGGGCCTTTGGCCGACAGCTGCTATTGCTGGGCGGCGGCAGCAATATGCTGTTTACCCGCCCTTACGCTGGCCTGGTGCTGAAAAATGAAATCACCGGCATGCAACTGCTGCACGAAGACGCCGAGTATGTTTACCTGCGGGTGGGCGCCGGCGAAAACTGGCACCAACTGGTGCAGTACTGCATTGGGCATGGCTATGGCGGCCTCGAAAACCTGAGCCTGATACCAGGCTGCGTGGGCGCTGCGCCCATTCAAAACATTGGGGCCTACGGGGTGGAGTTGAAGGATGTGTTTCATAGCCTGGAAGCCTACCACT
>CANHEC010000459.1 GCA_947459455.1 Chitinophagaceae bacterium | reverse complement strand
TTTTACAACGTGGTACTGTACGAGAACTTTGTAAAAACCCGAACGCTGATTAAGAATGGCGTACGCACTGTAAAGCACGACCGCAACCCCAACTACCCTGTAATGGCATGGGATGGCAAAGGCAGCCGCCTGGCCGTGGTGTATTGGGAAAAAGGCGAAACCCGCCTGCTGGTGTACGACAATGTGAACCGCGATATCGTAGTGCGCAAAGTGTTGCCCTTTGATCAGGTGCAGGATGCACAATACTACCTCGATGCGAAGCGCCTGATACTAAGTGCCGTAAAAAATGGCCATACCGACATTTTTGTGTACAACATAGAAAGCGGCAAAGTAGACCAGGTGACCAATGATGTGTGGGATGATGTAGATGCTTCGTTTGTATCCTTCCCCAACAAGTATGGAATCATATTTTCCAGCAACCGCCCTACGGCCACCACTGCCGGCGGCGATACCAGCCTGCCCAGCGACTACCGCTACAATGTTTTTTTGGTAGATGCTGATGAAAAAGGCGGCTTCCGCCAGATAACCCAGCTGACCGACCTGAACTACGGCAATGCCCGCTACCCTACGCAGTACAACATGAACCATTTCACGTTTGTAAGCGATGCCTCGGGCGTGGCCAACCGCTATGCAGGCTTTTTTACCACCAAGGCCGAAGGGCTGGACACGCTGGTGATAATAGGCGATGAAATACTACGCAACCCCAGTCTGAAAGAAATAGACAGCACCCTGCGGGTATGGGAGCGCACCGAGCCCGACTCCATCGGCCTCATAGCCATCACCCGCGACTCTACCTACACTTTCCCCATTACCAACTACCAAAGCAGCTTGCTGGAAACCCGCATAGCCGGCGACAAAGGCCAGGTAAGCGAGGTTACCCAGCAAAGTGGCCTGAAAATGCTTTACCGCCTGCGGGTAGATAGCATAGCCCTGCGCCGGCGAAACGTAACGGCACGCCCCACCGAATTTGTACGCCGGGACCTGATGGAAGCAAAAGCAGTAAAAGGCGAGGCCACCCGCTACGGTCCTGCCAATAAATCGGCTGCCGCCGATACCAGCAGCAGTGGCAATAATAACTTCTCGTTCCTGAGCGAATTTGTTAGCGCTACCGATACGCTGCGCCCCATAACCGCCCCCATACCGGTAGACAAGCAGGCGAACCGACAGGCGCAGCTGGACAAAGCCAAGCTCTACAAGTATCGTTTGCGGTTTAGCAACGATATAGCCACGCTGGGCGTCACCAACAACCTCATTATTAACCGCTACCAGCCCTACGCCGGTGGCAGCGGGCCCATTTTCCTAAACAATGGCAACAACCTGGCCTGGGTATTCATGGGTACGCTCAGCGATGTGATGGAAGACTACCGCATCACAGGTGGCGTCAAGCCGGGCATCAACTTCCGTGATAACGAATACTTCATCGATTTTCAAAACCGGCGCAAGCGCATCGACTGGGGCGCCTCGTACTACCGTGCCAGCAATAGCAGCATCAACGTGCGGTTGGGTGGCAGCAATGTGTTTTACCCGGGCAAGCTCATCACCAACCTATACCAGGGCAATGTAACCTACCCGCTTGATAAGGTGCGGAGTGTTCGACTGATTGGTGGTGTCCGTTTCGATCGTATTCTACTGAAAGCAGTCGATCCTATTTCGCTGGAAGCAGACGACGAAAACCTGGAGTATGCCAACCTGCGGGCGGAATATGTGCACGACAACAGCCTGGTAAAAACCACCAATATTTTGAATGGTGTACGCTGGAAAGTGTACATGGAAAACATTATGGGGCTGCAGAAATCGCAGCTGCTGCCTACCGAAGACCCCAAGAACCAGTTCACCTTCAACCTGGGCGCCGATTTCCGCTACTACTACCCCATTTACCGCAACTTCATTTGGGCCGTGCGGGGTGCTATGGACATCAGCTGGGGCAACCAAAAGCTCATTTACTACCTCGGTGGTGTAGATGGCTGGATCACGCCACGATTCAATGATGCCAACCAGCCCAACAATACCATTCCGTATGTGTACCAAAGCCTGGCTGTAAACCTGCGGGGCTACCGCCAAAACCTGGCCAATGGCAATAATGCGGCGGTGATCAATAGCGAGTTCAGGCTGCCGGTGTTCAGCACCTTGCTCAACAGGCCTATCAACAACGCCTTCCTGCGCAATTTCCAGTTGGTGCAGTTCCTCGATTTGGGTACCGCCTGGGAGGGCACTTTCCGCGGCATCAAGCGCCCATCGGTACGCTACAGCAGCGATCCTAATAATCCGGTGATCGTCAATATAAAGTCGGGCGGTCTGGGCCCCTTCGCCGGCGGCTACGGCTTTGGCGCCCGCAGCACCCTCTTGGGTTACTTTTTGCGGGTAGATGCCGGGTGGCCGATGAATGGATTTTTCCGTGGCAAACCCCAGTGGTATTTTGCACTCGGTTTCGATTTCTGACCAACGAATTTTCCTTACCTGATACAAGCCGTCTGCCAATCAGCAGGCGGCTTTTTGTTGGTTGGTCTTTCTCGCCGGCACTTTGTGACAATTGTCAACTCGACCGATGCTGTTTGCCAATGAAATTTGGAGACCAGCGCCTGCTCCGTTGGGTGCTGTACAAAAAACATTGCCATATGCAAAAAACACTGCTGGCCATGGGCCTGCTGGCATCGCTGGCGGGCACTGCCCAACCTGCCCGGCCCGCTGCACCCACCGTGCAAGCCGATGCCTGGCTAAAGCAACTGACAACTGAAGAAAAAGTACGCCTGCTGGTAGGCATGGGTATGAAAATACCCGGCCTGAACCTGAACCTGGGTGCCCCGGTGGTAGGCCAAACCAACGATGCCGTGCCAGGAGCCGCCGGCAACACATTTGCCGTACCGCGGTTGGGTATCAAAAGCACCGTGGTGGCCGATGGGCCCGCCGGCCTTCGCATAGCCCCCTTTCGCAATGGCGATAGCAGCCGCAGTTTTTACTGCACCGCCTTCCCAATAGCCAGCCTGATAGCCAGCAGCTGGGATACCACCCTGGCCAAGGCCGTGGGTAGCGCTATGGGAGCCGAAGCCCGTGCCTATGGCATAGATGTAATACTGGC
>CANHEC010000458.1 GCA_947459455.1 Chitinophagaceae bacterium | reverse complement strand
TTGCTCGCCGGCAAAATCGGCATTGCGGGCACCACCCAGCAGCAGGCGCTGGCCAGGCAGGTGGCGCCAGTAGTAGTAGCCTTCATCGAAATGAAAAGTGCCCTGCAGTGCCAGGCCGGGCAGTGGCTTGGTTACCAGCACCTGTCCGCGGGCCGGCACCACGCCCAGTGCCGGGGCCATGTGCTGCAGCCAGGCATTGGTAGCCAGCAGTACCTGGGTGGCCCGCAGTTGGCAGGTGGGTGTACGCAGCTGCCAGTGGTCGGCGGCCGGCTCCATGGCCAGTACCTCGGCGCCGTACAGCACCTGCACGCCCAGCTGCTGTACCCGCTGCGTAAGGGCGGCTACCATGGCGCCGCTGTCGATGCCGCCTTCCAGCCCGTTGGCCACCATGGCACCAAAGCCGCTCATGCCCATGGCGGCCAGCTGCGCATGAGCGGGCACAAAAGCCTGCGCCGTGCCCATAATGGGCTGCAGCAGCTTGTTCAGGTCGGCTATTTGCGCATCCCAATGTGCCGGGTGGTCGGGGTAGCACTCGTAGCCGCCGCTGTGGTCAAAGCCAATGGCGGCGTCGCCCAGCACCTGGCGCAGCTTGCCAATGCCGGCATAGCGCTGCTCCACCACCTGCAGCATGGCGGCTTCACCATTCAACTGTCGGTCGTACAGCATTTCGCTGGGGCTGCCAAAGCAGGCAAAGCCGGCATTGCGGGCCGAGGCGCCCTGCGGATAGGGAGCCCTTTCCAGCAGCACAATACGGCACTGCGGACGCTGCCGCTTCAGCTCGTAGGCGGTCCACAAGCCCAGCAGGCCAGCGCCTGCGATGGCTACATCGGCCTGGCGCAGCCAGGTTTGTTGTTCCCAATACGATGGAGCGGTGTGCATACTGTTGTTTCGTTAAAGTAGCTGTGGCGCTGCAAACCTATGGGCATCTTTACGTTCTACCATGCAGAAAAGCGCCGGCAAGGAGCTTGTGGCCTTGCCGGCAGCGAGTGATAAAAGGATAAACGTTTTGATCATGAACAAGAATTTTTACGCCAGTATAATAGCGGCAGTGGCCATGGCGCAGGCGGCAGGGGCGCAGGCCCAGGGGCTGAAAGACCTCATCAGAAAGCGGCAATCGGATACCAGTAAGCCGGCGGTGGAGCAGGTAAATGATTTGCTGAAAGTGGTAAAGCCGGGCAGTGGCAGCCTGACCGAAAGCGAAGTAGCCAATGGCCTGAAGCAGGCCCTGGAAATAGGCGCTGCTAACAGTAGCAATCTCCTGTCGGCCACCGATGGTTTTTTTAAAAATGCCGCTTTGAAAATATTGCTGCCCGAAGAAGCCCGCCAGGTAGAACGCACCCTGCGCCAGCTGGGCATGGGTAAGTTGGTAGACGATGCCATTCTCAGCATGAACCGAGCGGCCGAAAGTGCAGCCAAAGAGGCGACCCCCATTTTTGTGAATGCCATTAAGCAAATGACGTTGAAAGACGCCTTCAATATTCTGAAGGGGCCGGACAATGCCGCCACCAGCTACCTGCGCACCAATACCGAACAGGCGCTGAGCAAAGCTTTTTCGCCGGTGGTAAAAGCGGCGGTAGATAAAACGGATGCGACCCGCCACTGGAACGCATTGTTTACCCAATACAACAAAGTAGCAGTGCGCAAAGTGAACCCCGACCTGACGGCCTACGTGACCGGCAAGGCACTGGATGGCATTTTTGTGCAGCTGGCACAGGAAGAGCAGTCTATCCGGAAGAATCCGGCAGCCCGCACCACGGCCTTGCTGCAAAAAGTGTTTGGCGGCAGCCGTTAATCAGGCCTTGCGTCGTTTGGCCGGCTTTACAAAGCGTTTCTTTTCCTGCCAGGCCTGCGCCTGCCACTCGGCAGCTGCCAGCAGCAGGGTGGGTACTTCCTGGCGTTTAATGTCGGCCTTGCTGTACAGCTTTACGCCGGCTATCATTACCCGGGTGCCCATTTCCAGCTGCGGAAACGCCATGCATATATCCTTGCCACGGCAAAAACACAGCTCCATGCCGTCGGGGATATGATTGAGGTAGCAAAACATGCCGAAATAGTGGTAGAAAGGAATTTTGAAGCTGAACCGCTCGTCTACCTGCGGCACGGCCTGCCACACCAGCTGCCGAAGGGCAGTGGCCAGTGCGGCCCGGTGCTCGTCCAGGCCATCAATGTATTGGTCTACCCTGGCATCCATAGTAGCGTTGGTATGCCATTAGCCGGCAATACTTACTTTTAGCCGAAGTTATTCACCCTCATCCAAAGTCCATATGAACAGAAGAGCTTTTGTAAAAACTACCAGCATGGCAGCAGCAGTAGCGGCGGTATCGCCTTCGTTTGCCTTTGGCAAATCTTCTCGCAAGCAAATAGGCGTGCAGCTTTATTCCGTCCGCGACGAGCTGAAGGCCGGCCTTGATTCCGTTTTCGGTCGGCTGGCCAGTATTGGTTATCAGCAAATAGAAATGTTTGGCTACAACAAGGGTAGCTATTTTGGCAATGATATAGCTGCCACAGCGGCCATGCTGAAAAAGTATGGACTGGGCAGCCCCAGTGCGCATGTGGGGCTGGGCGATTTTTTGCACAAAGGCAACGATGACGAGTGCAAGCAGGCAGCGGCCGACGCCAAAGCGCTGGGCAACAAATACCTGGTGGTGCCCTACCTGGATGGCAACTACCGCAAAACGGCCGATGACTACAAAAAGATAGCGGCCCGGCTGAACAAGGCTGCGGAGATATGCCAGTCGTATGGCGTCAAGTTTGGCTACCACAACCATGCGTTCGAGTTCGACAGCATGGGCAGCCAGAGCGGCTACGATATTTTGCTGGCCGAAACCGACCCCAAGCTAGTAAAAATGGAACTGGACTTGTACTGGGTGCGCAATGCCGGCAAAGATCCGCTGGCCTTGTTTGCCGCACACCCCGGCCGCTTTGTGATGTGGCATGTAAAAGACATGGACAAAACCAACAAAGACAAGCAGATTGAAGTCGGGGCTGGCGCCATCGACTTCAAGGCCATTTTTTCCAAAGCGAAGCAGTCGGGCCTCGAGCATTTTTATGTGGAGCAGGAAAACTATACGGTATCGC
>CANHEC010000457.1 GCA_947459455.1 Chitinophagaceae bacterium | reverse complement strand
GGCCTTTACTACCGAAATCACCTGCTCTAAATTGCTGGCATCTTGCCCGCCGGCAGTGGCCAGATTTTTTTGTCCGCCACCGCCACCCTTGATGATGGGCGCCAGGTGCTGCTTGATGATAGCTCCGGCATCCAGCCCCTTGGCCGCCACCACATTATCGGCGATACTCACGGCTACAAATGGCTTGCCACCAATATTGGCCGCCAATACCACCACATAGTCGGTCAGGTGATTTTTCATATCGAAGCACAGCCGCTTCAGCGCATCGGCGTTGGATACTTCCACCACATCACCTATAAAGTTGATGCCGTTTACGATTTCATCTTTTTGCAGCAGCTCATTGCGTACCACTACCAGTTGGCGGGCTTCCAGCATTTCCACATGCTTTTTCAGCTGTGCGTTTTCGGTCAGCAGTCTGTCTACTGCTTTCAATGGGTCTTTAGCCTTCAGCAGAGTGCCCAGTTCTTTCAGGTTGTCGATGCTCTGGCTAAAATAGCGGAATGCTGCCGGGCCGGTGAACGCTTCTATTCGGCGTACGCCTGCTGCTACCGCTGCTTCGCTGCTAATGGCAAACAAACCAATCATGCCCGTGTGCATCACATGGGTGCCGCCGCATAGCTCCACCGAGTAGTTGGGATCAATCGTCACCACCCGTACTTCATCGCCATACTTTTCGCCAAACAGGGCCATTGCCCCGCGTTGCAGCGCTTCTTCTTTTGGCAGGGTTTCTATTACTACCGGTATGTTGGCCCGTATTTGGTCGTTTACCATTTTCTCTACCTGGCGTATTTCGTCTTCGCTCATTTTGCTAAAGTGCGAAAAGTCGAAGCGCAGGTATTCGTCATTTACCAGCGAGCCTTTTTGTGCCACATGGGTACCCAGCACCCGGCGCAGTGCAGCATGCATCAGGTGGGTAGCCGTGTGGTTGTACATGCTGTACAGCCGGCGTTCGGCATTCACCACCGCCCGCACATCGCCCTCCAGGCTTTGGGGCAGGCTGTCTACAAAGTGTACTATCAGGTCATTTTCCTTGCGGGTATCGGTCACGGCTATTTGCTCATCGGCCCACTGCAGCCAGCCCTGATCGCCCACCTGCCCGCCGCTTTCGGCATAAAAAGGCGTGCTGGCCAGTACAATCTGGTATTGGTCTTTGCCCTTGGCACTCACCTTGCGAAACTTTTGTACGTGGGTGCCTACGTTCAGGTCGGTATAGCCCACAAATCCAAGGCCCGGTGTTTCGTTTACAATCTGCCAATCGCCGGTATCGAGCGTAGTAGCCGCCCGGCTGCGATTTTTTTGTTGTAGCATGGCGGCTTCAAAACCAGCCTCATCTACCTGCAGGTTGTTTTCGGTAGCTATGAGGCGGGTAAGGTCGAGTGGAAATCCGTAGGTATCGTACAACTCGAAAGCCTTATCGCCAGCAATCATGCTGCTGCTATCGGTCATCAATTCGGCAATGCGCTTGAGTCCCTTTTCGAGCGTAGCCAAAAACGCTTGCTCCTCTTCCAGCACCACTTTGCTCACAAACGCTTCCTGCTTTTTCAGTTCGGCAAACACATGCTCGAACTGCGCAGCCAGCACGGGTACCAGCTGGTGCAGCAGCGGCTGCTTGTAGCCGAGGTAGCTGTAGTAGTAGCGCACAGCACGGCGCAATATGCGGCGGATGACGTAGCCGGCACCGGTATTGCTGGGCAGCTGCCCATCGGCAATGGTAAAGCTGATGGCACGAATATGATCGGCCAATACGCGGAAAGCCACTGCCTGCTTGCTATCGCTGTAGTCGTATTTGGCGCCGGTGATATTTTCTACCGCGGCAATGGTGCCGGTAAACAGGTCGGTATCGTAATTGCTGCTTTTGCCCTGCAGTACCCGCACCAGGCGCTCCAGGCCCATCCCCGTGTCTACGTGCTTAGCGGGCAGCGGCTCCAGGCTGCCGTCTTTCAGTCGGTTAAACTGGATGAATACGTTGTTCCAGATTTCAATTACCTGCGGGTGGTCGTTGTTCACCAGGGTTTTACCATCCACGGCGGCTCGTTCGGCGTCGGGGCGGCAGTCCACGTGTATTTCGGTACAGGGGCCACAGGGGCCGGTGTCGCCCATTTCCCAAAAGTTGTCCTTTTTATTGCCCAGCAAAATGCGGCTCGGGTCTATCCATTTCGCCCATTCGGTGGCTGCTTCTTCATCTTTGGGCAGGCCTTCTTTGGCATCGCCTTCAAAGACGGTCACATACAGGCGGTCTTTGGGAATGCGATAAACTTCGGTGAGCAGTTCCCAGCTCCAGGCAATGGCTTCTGTTTTGAAATAATCGCCAAAGCTCCAGTTGCCCAGCATTTCAAACATGGTGTGGTGGTAGGTGTCTACGCCCACTTCTTCCAGGTCGTTGTGCTTGCCGCTTACCCGCAGGCATTTTTGGGTATCGGCCACCCGCTTGCTGGCCGGGGTTTGGTTGCCTAAAAAATAATCCTTGAACTGGTTCATGCCCGCATTGGTAAACATGAGGGTCGGATCATTTTTTACCACAATGGGGGCGCTGGGCACCACCTGGTGCTGCTTGGAGGCAAAAAAATCGAGAAACTGCTGGCGTATTTGAGCGGCGGTCATCATAGCAAGTTGGTTTTCAGTTTTTACCGCCGCCGGAAGCAGTTGGCTACAGTGGCCATTCCGCCCGTCGCAAAAATCAAATAAATGAAACTGCGAAGGGCTATTTTTGGCAGCCTCCCCGTCGGTAAAAGGTGGGCAAAGGTAAAGATTAGGGGCGGTGCATGGTGGGCCAATTTGGTGCCCGGCCACTGGCCAGCCCGCTTGCAAAAACAGGGAAGGCGGCCGTTGTGAAAAAAGTAAAATACTTCTATAACACCCATACACTGCGCTACGAAAAGCTGGTGACCCCCCTGCGGGTCAAGCTGTTGCGCATATTTGGGTTTGTAGCGGCGGCACTTACCACAGCCTTCATCATTGTACTCATCGGGCAGCGCTATTTTCCCAGTGCCAATGAGCGAACCCTGCAGCAGGAAAATGCCAACCTACGATCGAACTACCAGCTGCTGAGCCGCCAGATAGACGAGCTGGAGCAGCGCCT
>CANHEC010000456.1 GCA_947459455.1 Chitinophagaceae bacterium | reverse complement strand
TCAGCATCTCCTGCAGGTGCTTGGGGTCGCGGTCCATAGTGCGGGCTACAAAAGTGGCATCGGCACCCAGGGCCAGTGCGGCCGGGTTAAAGGGGTGGTCAATGCTGCCCATGGGCGTGCTCTTCGTGATCTTGTTTTCTTCGCTGGTGGGCGAGTACTGGCCCTTGGTAAGGCCGTATATCTGGTTGTTGAACAGCATGATATTCACATCCAGATTGCGCCGCAGCAGGTGAAGGGTATGATTGCCGCCAATGCTGAGGCCATCGCCATCGCCGGTCACAATCCATACACTCAGCTCGGGCCGGCTGGCTTTGAGGCCGCTGGCCACGGCGGTAGCACGGCCGTGAATGCTGTGCATGCCATAGGTATTCATGTAATACGGAAAGCGGCTGCTGCAGCCAATACCGCTGATGATGGCGATGTTTTCGCGGGGAATGCCCAAATCGGGCATGATGCGCTGCACCTGCGCCAAAATGCTATAGTCGCCACAGCCGGGGCACCAGCGTACTTCCTGGTCGGTGGCAAAGTCTTTGGGGGTCAGCTTGGGAGCGTCGGCTATGGCAGTACTCATGCGCAAAAAAATTTCAATCGGTTGGTTGCTGGCGAATTTACCCAGAAAATAGCGTCAGTGCGCAAATTGTGGAGTTTGTTCGAGGGAGTAGTTGGTGGATGGCAGTTGGCAGATGGCAGTTTGGCATGCATGCCACTTTCAAATCCGTCATCCCGAACGGAGTGAGGGATCTCATGAATCGGAGACGGGGGTCCAGTTTGCAATGTGCGGTGTGCAGTTGGCAGGGGGGGCGAAAGTCGGGAAGACCGGAGTCGGTAGACCGGAGACGAGAGTCCGGAGGCGGCAGGTCGGTAGTCGGGAAGGCGGCCCGATAGGACTGGTAGAATTGATAGGCCCGGCAGCGGTGCTGCTACGAAGCCGCAGTGGCCATGGCACCTTGTCTGCCGCCAGGCAGGCGTTCGGCGGTCTGCCGCTATTCAGCACGGGGCGCTAGCTGCCTGTACCCGGTTGGCTTGGGCAGGCAATGACCAGCAGCTGAAGGGCCGCGGGATGCGCAGGGGTAGTCTCGGCTCTCAGCCGAGACCGAAGTCCCGGCTGAGCCGGGAGAGCCCGCAGCAGCCCGTACTGCAGCCGGAGCCTGCACACAGCCCATGGCCCCTCATCAAAAAAAAACAAAGCCGGCCCACCTTGATTGGTTCGACCGGCTTTGGGTGCCAAGCGGGCTGTGGCCCGGCTTACTGGCTCACCTTGCGCTTGAAAATGAAACGGGTGATGAAAATGCCGCCGCCATCGTCTTTGCCGGCATCGCTTTCTACCCCCGAGGTTACAAAGGCCAGCTCCCAGCCCTGCTTCACCAGGTTGTTCAGCTTGCTGCCAATGATGGCATCGTTCGAGGCGATGTTTTGAAAATTGATACCCGCAATGCTGAAGAAGTTCAGCAGCTTGGTTTCGTTCAGCTCATCTATTTTGGCATCGCGGCGCTTTACTTCCTTCTGCTTCGAGTCGGTGCCGTCGGTTCGCTCGGTGGTCAGTTCGTCGGCGTTGATGTTGCCATTGTTTTCGATGATGCGGCTACGCCCGATGCCCATGGGTACGATGGACTCTACCGAAGTGATGATTTTGTACTCGTAGCGGTCTTGCGCAAAACTGCCCACACCAGCCAGCATGGCCACAGCTAATAAAATTGTCTTCATGTACTTGTGTTTTGTGTGATGAAAGAACGCAAATGAACGGCGCATCTCCAATCCCCCAAAACCGTCAATATCATTTAACAATATCTGCGTGTTTCGCTAAGCCTGCTGTTGTTGCAAAGCCTCCCAATATTCAGCAGCCCGCCGCGTATGCGGTATCACGATGGTGCCGCCTACAATGTTGGCCACGGCAAAGATCTCGTACATCTCAGCTGTGCTGATGCCCTGCTCGTGGCACTTGCCCAGGTGGTATTTGATGCAGTCGTCGCAGCGAAGCACCATGCTGGCTACCAGGCCCAGCATTTCTTTGGTTTTGGTGCTCAGGGCACCTTCGGCATAGGTATTGGTGTCCAGGTTCCACAGGCGCTTTATTACCAGGTTGTCCTTGCTCAGGATCACCTCGTTCATGCGGGTTCGGTAGTCGTTAAACTCTTGGATCAGGTTGCTCATACTTCAAATATTTTATCGACTTGTTTTATTGCATGCTCCAGCTCATGCTGCCATCTTTTTCATCTTTCAATTGTATGCCTAAGGTCATCAGCTGGTTGCGGATGGCATCGCTGGTTTGGTAGTCTTTGCGGGCCTTGGCTTCTTTGCGCAGCTGAATAAGTACGTCGATCACGCCGGCGAGTTTGCCATCATCTGTAGCACCTGCAGCCGATGGATTTTGCAGCCCGAATATGTCTTCGAGCCACACTTTCATCTGCGATTGCAATTGGGTAATGGTAGCAGCACTTAACGCCGTGGCAGCTATTTGCCCGCCTTTAATGCCGTTGATGATAGGTGCCAGTTCAAACATATTGGCAATCACTTTGGCACTGTTCAGGTCGTCGTTCATAAACTCGGCAAACTCCGTCACCAGCTTGTTCACCTTAGCATCCAGTTGTGCATCGCCGGCTTGTGTGCCAAACCTGCCGGCATCCAGTTTCTGCAGGTTTTCGTAAGCTTCCCACAGGCGTTTGAGGGCTTTTTCTGAGCCTTGCAGGGCTTCGTTGCCAAAGTCGAGTGTACTGCGGTAGTGGCTTTGCAAAATGAAGAAACGAATGGTCATGGGATGATAGGCCTGCTCCAGCAATGGATGATGGCCGCTGAATAGTTCGGTCAGCTTGATCACGTTGTTGTAGCTCTTGCCCATCTTTTTGCCATTGATGGTAATCATGTTGTTGTGCAGCCAGTAGCGGGCCATCAGCTTGCCGTGGTGGCAAATGCTGCTTTGAGCTATTTCACTTTCGTGGTGCGGAAACTGCAGGTCCATGCCACCGCCGTGGATGTCAAATTCTTCGCCGAGGTACTTGCTGCTCATGGCTGAGCACTCTATGTGCCAGCCGGGAAAACCCTCGCCCCAGGGGCTGGCCCAGCGCATGATGTGCTCGGGCGGTGCT
>CANHEC010000455.1 GCA_947459455.1 Chitinophagaceae bacterium | reverse complement strand
TGATTATACTTCTTTGTCATGTGGTAATAACAAAGGTAGTTTTTCGGCTCCCTCCCTTTCTGGGCTCCGTTTCGCTTCGGCTACGCCTTCGCTTCACTCCGCCCAGAAAGGGAGAACTCCCCGTTGCACTTATTACTTGAACTTAGCTTATATTATGTTCTCAAAATGGTCAGAAACGCAGGGCGGTGATCTCCTTTTATGAAAAGGTGATTATCGGATTTAGCGCTATGAATGAGCATGCTTTGGAGGCTAGGTGTCTATTTGGTGTAAACCCGCCTGGGCAGTGCTGCCAACACACCATCCCACAGGCGTTTCCGCACTTCCAGCGATTGATGTGCCAGTTCTAATGCCTCCTGCTGCTTGTGCTCGTCGGCTCCACATAGTTCGGCCACCATTTGGGCAGCCAGGTAGCTGTGGTGGTCGCCATCTACCTCTATGTGCCGCTGCAGGTAGTAGGTAAACGTGGCCAACTGGCTGGGATATAGTTCTTGCAGGCGCTGCACCATGCTCATGAACATATCGGGAATCAGGTCTTCGCGACCGTACGTAAATACGGCGGCCTGCGCATGCACTGGTGCTTTCTCAATCACATCGAACGTAAAGCTGCAAAACTGCTGCACAGCGTCGGGCAGTTTCAGTTTTTGCATGGCCTGGCGCACGGGCATACCATGCTGCAGGTACAGCAGCAGTTGCTTTACCGGCGTGGTATCGGCCCCCAATTCGTCCATGGCTTGCAGGTACAGCTCAAAGTGGCTGATGCGCTGTCCGTTGAGGTCGATATCGCTTTCTTCACCAGTTACTATTTCATTAATAAGGAATCGGGTGCTGGCGCTGCCTACAGGCACCCACGGGGGCGCTACGCAGGTCAGTTGCTGCTGCAGCGATTTTAGCAGGCTCATAAAATCCCACACGGCAAATACATGGTAGCTGGCAAATACTCGCAAGTCTTCAATAGAATGCAGCTGCTGGTAAAGCGGGTGATTCACAATCTGCTGGCGAATGCCCTGGAGGCGTTCGTTTGTTTCCATATGCACGGTTTTAGGTAAGGGAGTGCAAATGAACATGGCGCATGGCCGAAAGTTGGCCACAATAGCCAGACTTACCAGTTTTTACAATTGGCTGACAAAACCCGGCATTCACGCAGCCAGCCAGTAGGCCAGCGGGTAGAAAATGTATTCAAGAAAAAACAGCAGCCAGAAGAACATGTAGAAGCGTTTGATAGCCGCTTCGTTTTGCAGCGAAAGCCGGCTGGCCTGCCACACAAAACACCCACTCGCCAATGCATGAATGCCAGTGAAAAAGCCTTTGTGTACAGGCATTTGCCATACCCATGGCGCTACGCCTAGCAGCAGGTACGAAGCACCTACTACCGCCACACCCAGCCAAAGGGCGGTGCGTCGGCTCATGGTTACTGCCAGCGTTTTAAAGGCAAATTGTTCGTCGCCACTGGTGTCGGGAATATCCTTGAACCAGGCAATGCCAAAGCTGAACCCCACCACAAACACCGCCAGTGGCCAAATGGCCGCCGGGATTCGGTAGCTGTCCGTCAGCTGTTGCATAAAGTGGGCTGTCATACCCAGGTTCACCAGCAGGCCTCGCACCCCTACAATGGCTACAGCAGCTGGCAGGTGGTGGCGCTTTAGCTTAAAAGGCGGTAGCGAGTAAGCTGCGCCAATGGCATTGATGATGGCAATGAGCCCCAGCAGCCACCAGCCCTCCAAGGCAGCTACTGCCAGCGATAGCAGCAGGCTGCCGATTACCACCGCTTTGGCAGCTGGCAATGAAATGGCACCACTGGCCAGCGGCAGCCACGGTTTGTTGATGCGGTCTACTTCTACATCCTGCCATTGGTTGAGGCCTACAATAAACACATTGCAGGCCAGCGCTGCCACCAGCGTGTGCAGCCAATGGGGCCATTCGTGCTGCAGTAAAGCGGCAGGGCTTTGCTGCAGGCTGTATCCTGCCTCAAAAGATGCAATGACGTACAGGGCTGTGATGCTTAAAAAGCTACCGATAATGGTGTGGGGGCGACTGAAGGCCCACCAATGTCGAAGGCTGCTCATGGGTTGGTAGTAAAGTTGGGAACCACGGTGTTTTCAATGCTGGAATCTACCGGCTCAGCAGCCAATACGGCCAGCCGCTGCCACCAGGGGCCCGCCTCATAAAAGTAGGTGGCATAGGCAGGGTGGCCAATTTCTGTTGCCATGGCCTGAAAAGATCGACGCCGAATGGCTGAAAAGACCGACATCCACCCATCCCAGGTAATGCTCAGCACATTGAGCGGTAGCAGGTAGGTAAAGAATAGGCGCTTCCAGCAGAAGGGACGAATGAAAGGCGTGAACAACCAAACGCCGACTGTGCCCGCCAGCGTAACGGCTACCCAGCATAGCAGGGTGGGGCGTGTTATTTCGGCCACCAGCAAGGGGCGGCGCTGTGCGGCTACCTGCTGCAGCCATTGCAGGCGGGTAGCCGGGCTAAAGTGATGCAGGGCATTGAACATGGTCACCAATCCTTCGCCGGGAATAGCGTCTTGTGGCAGCTGGTAGTAGGCCATTTTAGTGTCGCCGGGTAGTACTTCCAATGCCGGCTGCGGGTAGCGGTCGGCTAATACAAGTTGCTGCGGTACCACACCCGCTGTCAGCAACGCCGATACGGGGCCGGCTGCGCCGCTGCAGCAGTCTGTCCACTGGCGGCTGGCGTGGCGCTGCAGCAAATGGCGCACCGCTCCTGCCAGCGGGCTGTACAGGCCCAGCTTACTGGCCAGCCACGACAAATACTCCATTTGGTATTGGCGCAGCAGTAGCGGAAACCACGGTTGGTCTTCTAGCTCAAGCGATGGCATGTACAAAGCGATGAATGGATACAGTAAAACATGGACGGCGATGCTTACCACTGTGTTCGGTGAAAATGCAACATTCTACCGACGCTGCCAGTAACATATTCGGCGATGAGCTGAGAAGCCGGCAGATCGTTGGACAAAATATTGCTGCACCATGCCTGTTGGTTTGCTATACATTTCTTTTTTAGGCGGTAGCGCTTTCAAAAGCAAGGCGGTTGAAAAGTTCGCCTCCTTTCGAACTGTCAG
>CANHEC010000454.1 GCA_947459455.1 Chitinophagaceae bacterium | reverse complement strand
TCCTGGCTTAGCTGCTCGGCCCGCTCCTGCATGCTGCGGGTAATGTACAAGCCTTCAATCTTTTTTTCCAGCGAGATTACCTGGCTCAGAAAATTGTATTTGCCATTGGCAAAGCCAATTTCTTTGGCCTTTTCCAAAAACTTGAGGCTTTGGGCAAACAGCCCTTTGTTGTACAAAATGCGGCCATAGTCCAGTAGTTCGTTCAATTGTAGCTCTACACTATCCTTGCTTTTAAGGTCGCGTAGGCTGGCCATAATCTGCTTGTACAGGTGTGCTTTCAGGTTGCCCAGCTGCGGCTTTTCTACATCGGCCAGTTTTTTCAGCAGCTGGCGTTCGTCGTAGTCTGTTAGCTTGTCCAGCGCATCAAACAGGCGAACAATCTTCAGGTCTTCGCGGGCTGAGTTCTTTTTGATGTAGAGCTTGAAATGCCGTTTTTCCGCCTTTTCCATGGCATGAATGAGCTGAAAAAGAATATCGGTTTGGCGGTTGGGCATCATGCCGTGTTTTGAGTGAAGTGCTTGAAAGACAGAACATTGCAAGCGCCTCGGGGTACTTAGGCATCATGCAACGCCGGCAAAATTAGCTTGTGCACCGCATTTGGCGGGTGTAATATTGCCTTGTGATTGAAAACAACGGGTAGCCACCTGGTCTTCTGCGGAAGACGAGCAGTCACCCCAAGATCCGACTCGAAGAATTTTTTCATATGGCAAGCAATCGTTGAGGTCACCTGTTTCTACAGGAGACCTTCTTTTTTTAGGCCATTTCCCCGGTATCATCTGTCCTTCCATCATCAGCATTCGCTCACCGCTGATGCGTGTCATTTGATAAATGTCTTTATTGCTGCTTCTTTGCTTGTATGAGTTTTTCAGTGTACCAAAGGGCTGGTATGATGGCGGCAATGCTGGCTGTGACAACGACTGTGGCGGCGCAGTCGCCCGCTGCAAGAGAAGTAAGGCAGCAAACGCAAGTATGGACCAGCCTGAATAGTACGCTGCATCTTGCCAATCATTGGGGCATCATGGCCGATTTTCACGTCAGGCGTACCCATGGATTGGCCGACCCCAGCTTTTACTTTGCCAGGCTGGGGGCTAACTGGTGGCTCCAGGAAAAAATTTCATTGGCTGCGGGCTATGCCCACATGTGGCTGGCACCAGGTACAGCCGGTTGGCGCCAGTTTGCCAATGAGCATCGCCTGTACCAGCAAGCGCTGATGAATTCGCAAATCGGGAAAGCGGGCCTGCTGATGCGGTTTAGAAATGAGCAGCGCTGGCAGCAGATCATGGCGAACGATGCCTTTACCGGCCGCTGGAAGTTTACCAACCGGGTGCGCTATCTCATGAGCTTTAGTTTTCCTGTATCGAAGCAGCCGGGCAAGCTGGCGGTGGTGCTGGCCGATGAAGTGCTGATCAATTTCGGTAGGCAAGTGGTGTACAATACGTTTGATCAAAACCGAATTTTCCTGGGAGTGCGGCACCGGCTAAACAAAGACTGGAGCTACGATGCCGGCTATATGCACGTGTTTCAGCAAAAGCCGACCGGCTGGCAATACGATGCCAACCATACGCTCCGCTTGTTCTTCTATTACAATCACGATTTCAGATCGCAAAAGCATAAGCCCCGCCAAACACTGGATAGCCGTGAGGAGTAGTCAGCGTTTCGACTTGCTGCTACGTTTGGCTTTTTTGTTTTCCGCGGCCAGCAATTCTTCCTTCGCCCGCAGCAATTCCGCTTTCTGCGTATCGCTTACTTTCGGATAATCCAGCTTTAGCTTTTCAAACTCGAAAAACATGGCAGCGCCGAGGCAGAGGCGTGTAAACCACTTGTCGTCGGCTGGCAATACATACCAGGGGGCGTAGCTGGTAGATGTGGCGGCCAGCATTTCTTCGTAGGCCAGCATGTAGCTGTCCCAATGTTGGCGTTCTTTCGCATCGGCGTACGAAAACTTCCAGTTCTTACTGGGGTCGTCTATCCGATCAATAAAGCGCTTCAGCTGTTCGTCTTTTGATACGTGCAGGAAAAACTTGAGGATGATGGTACCGTTCTCTGCTAAATTCTTTTCGAACCGGTTGATTTGATCGTACCTGCTTTTCCAGAAGGCCGGCTTTATATCTTTTACCGAATCAATACCGGGTATTCGTTCGTTCAGGATGTATTCGGGATGCACACGGGTGACCAGCACATTCTCGTAGTGGCTCCGGTTGAAAATGCCGATTTCGCCCCGGGCCGGCAGTGCCTTGTAGTGGCGCCAAAAGTAGTCGTGGTCCAGCTCCTCTCTGCTTGGCACTTTAAAGCTGTACACTTTTACACCACTGGGGTTCAGGCCGCTCATCACGTGTTTAATGGCGCCATCTTTACCGGCGGCATCCATCGCTTGCAGCACTATCAGTACACTGTATTCATCGTGAGCATACAGCTTGTCCTGTAATAAAGCCAGGTTTTTGATGCCGTTTTCCATCAACTGCAGACCTTCTTCTTTCGTCACCAGTTGCTGGTCGTGGTCGGTCCGAAAGTGTTTTTGCAGCGAGATTTTTTTGCCTGGCCTTACCCGCAGGCTGTCGATGTAGTTTTCAAATTGTTTGCGCAAGCCCATAACGATGCATTTGCAGTGAACTTACTGCTTTTTGAGCGGCGGGCCAACGGGCCCTTATCAATGCAGGCTAATGCTTTCGGCGGGTGGTATTTCTGTCAGCGTGAGCTCGATGTGCTTTTTATGGGCTTTCTTTCTGAAATCATGAATGATCTCCAAAATGTCATAATCGATATACACGCAGGCTGCACCGCTGATGTGTAGCACGCTATACATTGGTATTTTATCCAGCGTTTCTTTCAGCCGCCGCTTGTTCATAAAGCTCACATTTTGCGCCAGCTGAATGTGGTATTGATCGGTGCCGGCATGGTGCTGGTGCGACAGGCTGAAGCCGGCCCGATAGGTGTGCTTTACAATGAAATACAGCGAGTACACAATACCGATGACCACACCTATGAGCAGGTCGGTCAGTAGGATGGCGCCCACTGTGAACAGAAAAGGCATGAACTGTTCGCGTCCCTGTTTGAATACGGCTTTTACCATCGCCGGTTTTACCAGGTTGTACCCGGTGCGGGTAAGAAT
>CANHEC010000453.1 GCA_947459455.1 Chitinophagaceae bacterium | reverse complement strand
TTGGTTTTCACCACCAGTACGGGTGGTGCCGGCTGAGGGGTGGCGGGTAGGGTATTGCTAAAATTTGTGGAGGGGAAATCGGTTTTGAACACGCTGGTGGCTTGCATGGTGCAAAAATTTATTTGGCAATACTAAATTAGTTAGTAATTTTATGCTAAAGAAATACGGGACTAAAGTTGTTCACACAAACATGGGTACGATGATGAGACAGCCACTACAACCCTGGGAAACCTGGCAGAAATACCGCCTGATAGCCCGGCCCGATGCCGGTGCCGCTGCTGAACTGGCTGCCGTAGCCGACAGCTTTCGGGCCAAGGCCGGTGGTGAGGGGCTTTACCCCGAGCCGGTGCTCTGCTTTTTTGAGCAGCGCCTGCCCGAGGCATCGGAGCAGCTGCTGCTGAAATGGCTGCAAAACCTGTGCAGCCACCAGCCGGCCTTTGAGGTACAGGTGAACAATGTATCGGGCCTGCCGCCCCACCTGGTGTACGCCCGGCTGCAGCCTACCGAGGGCCTGCAAGCCTTTACGCAAAAGCTACACAGCCTGCTGAAAGACCTGGCCGGCGTGACCAATAGTTCGCGGCAGCTGCTGCAGCAGGTAAGGCTGCCACTCATTACAGAGTTGCCTACGCACCTGTTTCACCTGGCCATGGGGCACTTTAGCCCGGTAGATCTGCGCCTGCAGCTGCCGGTGGCCCTGCTGGAGCTGCAGGTGTGGCAGGCCGATAGCAACAACTGGAAGCGGCTGCAAGTGCTGCCACTGGTGCAGCAGCCCCAGCCCGTGTATGAGCCGTGGTACCAAATTCACTAACAAGTAAAAAAAGCTGGTATGACAACACATCCTCTACTACAACACAGCGGCGTGGTGTACGATTACCAACTCATCATACGTCCGCCAGAGCGGGTGCGTGCCCGCCTCGATCAGGTGCGGCAGCGCCTGCAGGAGCAGCTATTGCCCTTTAGCCAATGGGTGCCGGGCAAAAACCATGTGCCGGTAGCCAGCTTCTCGCAGTACGCCGTGCTGGAAAACAAACTGACCGACCGCCTGCAGGAAATAGCCGCCCAGGTGCCACCCTTTGTGATGCAGATAGAAAACTATGGCGCCCTGCTGCACCACACTGTGCACTTCAGGCTGCTGGAGTCGGCGGGCTTTTCGCAGCTGCTGCAGTACCTGCGCCGCGAACAAACAGCGCTGCAGGTGATGCACCAATCGGCCAAGCTGGCCAGCCTGCCGAAAATAAACGTGGCCTACAAGCTGGGGCCCACCGATTTCGAAAACACCTGGCATTACTTCAAAAGCAAGAAGCTGCACCTGCACTTTGTAGCCGATGGCATGCTGCTGCTGCGCCGCCGCCGCGCCAGCGAAAAATGGCAGATCATCCGGCGCCTCGGCTTCGAAAACCAGCCCGCCCTGCAGCAGCAGGGAGTGCTCTTTGCCGCCTGATCATTGCACGACCCCTCACCGCTTATTCAATACCCCTTTTTCTTTTTCAAAACCCCGATCCCACCCCCTCCGTTTTTTGAAACCCCGCCTTGAACAAAGCCCTGCCTTCAACAAATCCACCCCTCCACACCGCCTTCGGGCACCACTCCACCTCCGCTCCCCTATACCCTATTGCCCCAGCCTTTCGGTCGGCAGTGATGGCGCATCGCCACTCGCTGCTGGCCGTTGGCGCTTTTGGGGAGGTGCGGGAGTTCCATAGTTTGAGAGTTCGAAAGTTTGAAGGTTCGAATGTTCACGAGTTCACAAGTTCACGTGTTCGGTTGGTCAGGGTTCAAAAATCAAGGTGGGGAGCTGGTTGAGGGGTTTTCACGTTTGACGTTTCACTTTTCACGAGTTCCAGCGTTTGAGAGTTTGAAAGTTTGAGGTGCTTCATCATGCCGACGTAAGAGGCATCTCACGAATCGGAGGCACAGCGAATGTGATAATGAGACAATATGATAATGTGATAATGGAAAGGCAGGGTTCGTAATGGAGCTACACGCAATCTCAAATCCGCCTCTCCAATCTGAATCCAACTCCCAATTCCCTGGTCGGCTCCGCTTTGTTAAACCTTCCGTTTTGCACAGGCCGGGTGTAATTTTTAACGGCGGTGGCCGTTTCAGGGCAGGGTGGCCCCGCTACCTTTAGACTATGGCAACGGCTACACATTTGGCAAACGACAAGGCCCGCAACCTGAAAGCCAGCGGCTACACCGCCGCGGTCACGGCGGCGCTGCTCGTGTTGTTGTTTCTCATCAGTTGGACAATACCGTACCCGCCGCCACCCTTGCTGGACGAAGGCATAGAAGTAAACCTGGGCAACAGCGAAACCGGCCTGGGCGATATACCGCCCATGGTGCCCGGCGAGCCGGCCCCCGAGCCTATGCAGCAGGAGGCCGCTGCCCCGGCCCCCGCCCCACCGGCCGAAGAGCCGCTGGCCAGCGACGATGAAACCGACGCCCCCAACACCGTGGCCATTCCTAAAAAGCCGGCCCAAACCACGCCCAAGCCCAAAGCCACCACCAACCAATCGGTGGCCAGCAACCGGCCTGCCAATACCACCCCGGCGCCCCCACAGCCCAAGCCCAAAGCAGCCATGGGCGCCTACAGCGGCGGCAATGGCAATGGCGGCAATAACCAGGACGCCTTCAACAACGTACGCAACCAGGGCATAGCCGGCGGCACCGGCGATCAGGGCAAGCCCAATGGCAATATCAACAGCGATAACTACACCGGCAATGGTGGCACCGGCAAAAGTGGCGTCAGCATCAGCCGGGGCCTCAGTGGCCGCAGCATTGTACGCACCCCTTCGTTTGAAGACGACTTCAACGAGAATGCCAAAATAGCCATGGACGTGCGGGTAGATGAAACCGGCAAAGTGATCAGCGCCACCTACCAATCGAGGGGCAGCACCAGCAGCAATCCGCAGCTCAAGGCCATTGCCCAGCGCAAAGCCCTGCAAATCAAATTCAGCACCGGCGATGGCGAAAGCCTCGGCACCATCATCTTCAATTTCAGGCTGAAAGGCTGAGGTCGCAAGTTCAAGGTTTGGGAGTTCGAGTGTTTGAGAGTTTGAGTGTTTGAGTGTTCGAAAGTTTGAACGTTCACGAGTTCACGTGTTCACAAGTTTGGG
>CANHEC010000452.1 GCA_947459455.1 Chitinophagaceae bacterium | reverse complement strand
AGCTGTACCTGAACGATGGACGGGGCAGCTTTGTGCCCGCCGCGGCCGATGCCCTGCCCGATATGCGCATGAGCAGCACCCTGGTGCTGGCCGCCGACTACAACCGCGATGGGCTGAATGACCTGCTGGTGGCCGGCCGCTCGGTGCCGGGGCGCTACCCGGTGGTACCCACTACCTACCTGCTGCGCAATGTGGGCAGCCCGGGCAAGCCCCGCTTCGATTATGCCCGCGAACAGCAGTCGGCACTGCTGCGCCAGCCGGGCATGGTCACCTGTGGCCAATGGGCCGACCTGAACAATGACCAGTGGCCCGACCTGCTGCTGGCGGGTGAATACATGGCGCCCACGCTGCTGCTGAACCAGCAAGGCCAGTTGACGGATGCAAGTGCTGCCAGCTTTGGTAGCCCCGCTGCTACCGGCTGGTGGTGCCGCCTGCGCCTGGCCGATGTGGATGGCGATGGCGATACCGACCTGCTGGCAGGTAATGCCGGCCTGAACCTGCCCATGAAGGCGAGTGAGGCTGAGCCGGTGCAACTGTTCTACAACGATTTTGATGGCAATGGACTGATAGACCCGGTGCTGACATACTACATAAAAGGCGTGCAGGCAGCTGCCCTGGGGCTGGACGACCTGGCAGAGCAAACGCCGGTGCTGCGCAAAACTTTTTTGCGCTACCAGCAATATGCGCAGGCCAGCTGGGCACAGCTATACCCGGCGGCGCAGGGCACCCTGGTGCACAGTGCTACCGAGCTGCGCAGCTGCCTGTGGCGAAACGATGGCAAGGGCCACTTTACCCGCGAAGCGCTGCCGATAGAGCTGCAGTTTAGCACCCTGCAGGCCCTGCAGGTAGCCGATCTGGATGGCGATAGCCTGCCTGAAGTGATAGCCGCCGGCAACTACTACCCGTGGCGCACTACCTGGGGCCGGCAAGACGCCTGCTTCGGATGGGTGCTGCAAGACCGGGGCAAGGGTTGGGAAATCTGGTACCCGGCGCAAAGCGGGCTGTGGCTGCCGGGCGATGTACGCGACCTGCAGATAGTGAAAGGCAAAGCTGGCCGCTTGCTGCTGGCCAGTGCGTACGAGGGGCCGCTGACGGTGTGGCAGGTGTTGGGTGATAAAAAACCTAGATAAAGCGCTGCAGGTTTTACAACTGTGGTGCCGCCTACCACAGCCATTGTTAGAGCGTCGGCAGCTTCTCAGGCGGATAGCTTTTCTACAAACAGGTTGACCACTTCTACCAAAATGAGCACAATGATGATCCACTCCAGAAAGTTGGATTGGCGGTGCTGCAGCAGGTCTTTAAACAGTTCGAGGTTTTCTTTTACAATGCCCAGCCCTTCCTGCGTGGTGCGAAAGCGGGCTTGCAGGTCGAAGGTTTTTTTGAGGCCGGCATCCAGGCGGGCCAGGTCTTCGTTTTCCCAGGTTTCGTCGGGGCTGTCGAAAATGTAGAGATGCTCTGCAATGCGGTTTTTCAGGTTCAGCGTTTTGCCGATGTATTTTTTGAGGGCGGTGCTGCCCATGTCCAGCTTGCCCTTTTGCTCCAGCACTTGTGTGTGGCTGTTGGTTTCTTCTATTAGCCGGTTGGTTTGTACCAGGTAGTGGTCCAGCGCTACACTTTGGCTCACGTGTAGCATAATGAGGCGCAGCATTTCTTCATCGGCCGTGGGGATGTCGATTTTGTTGTAGCCGAAAATGATACGGTCGGCGCCGGTTTCAATTTCAAACTCATCGGTCAGGCGGGTGTGCAGTGGGTTGCGGCAGTAGTCCTGTATCAATTTCAGGAAAGCCGTGGTCTCTACCTCGCTGTAGTTCAGCAGGCTCACGATGCCGTATTTGAACACATAAATGTGCTGTCCCTTGTCGTTTTGGTAAAACAGTTCGTCGCTATCGGCGTGGGTGGGCTGCAGCGAAAATGCTTGTCGAAACTGTTTGATATCGATGCTATCGGCTACCTGGTAGGCTACTACTTTCATCATACAGGCTACTATTGGTACAGGCGTGAAGGTCAGGCTTTTGCCGCAGGCATACAAAAAGCCCCCGCCAACAGGCAGGGGCTCTTTGCAAAACAAAACACAGGTTGTTAGTATGGCACGCTCATAGCCATTATGGGTTGAATGAGGCACGAGGACCACCCGGGGCAAATACTGCCAGCATGCGGGTTTTTTGTCCGGCGCTGAACATGTACATGCAGCGGTCGTCGGTGTAGTCCATATAGTTCATCCACAGTTCTTCGGGGGTGCCGGTGCAGGTGCTGCGGTGGCCCTGGGCAGGGCAGCCGTAGTTAGCGGTGTTATGCGGCGGGGTGTCGGCTACCTGGTCATTGCCACAGGTAGCATCGCCCCAAATGTGGCGCAGGTTCACCCAGTGGCCCACTTCGTGGGTGCCGGTACGGCCCAGATTGAAAGGAGCACGGGCACTGCCGGTGGTGCCAAAAGCAGTGTTCAGGATTACTACGCCATCGGTAGCGCTGCTGCCACCAGGGAATTGGGCATAGCCCAGGATGCTGTTGCTGAGGGTGCACACCCAAATATTAAGCGTGTTGGTGGGGCTGGTGGGGTTGATACCGCCACGGCTGCTGCGCTTCATGTCATCGTTGGTAGTCCAGCTGCGCTTGTTAGTAGCCTTGCGCACCACTGTTTGCAGGGTAAATGTGACGCCTACATTGGCTTTGATGTTGGCATAAGCAGCAGGGATGTAACTGTTGAAGTCGGTATTGGTGGCATTAAAGTCGCGGTTCAATACGTCAATCTGACTTTGGATTTGGGCCAGGCTGATGTTTTCGGCGGCGGTGCGGTACAGCACGTTTACCACCACAGGAATATTGATGACAGCTTGCTGCACCAGGCCACGCTTGGCTTTTTCTTCATATTGGTTGGTGAATTGCTCCAGAGCATTCATTTTATCACGCAGGCTGGGGTCGGCCGCCATTTGTTGTTGCAATACTTCATCGGCATCGCACTTACGGGCCGTGGGGGCTTCTATTTGCTCTTCTTCGATGGCCAGGTCTTCTTTGATTGATTTTTAGCAAGCAGTAAGTGCCAGCAGACACAACGCCGCAGCGGATAGCAGGAATTTCCTCATGATGTTGTCAGTTAGGTTGAATTGTTAAGAAAATT
>CANHEC010000451.1 GCA_947459455.1 Chitinophagaceae bacterium | reverse complement strand
CATGTGCAAGATGATGAGTGGCGCTGTGAAATTTGGTACTGCCACCCGCATGAATGCTTATGGGGTGCGGGCCGAGATAGGCGCCAAAACCGGTACTACCAACAGCAACACCGATGCTTGGTTTATGGCCTATACCCCCGAGCTGTTGGTAGGCACCTGGGTAGGCTGCGATGAAAACTGGATCCACTTTCCCAGCAGTTCGGCTGCAGGCTATGGCGGCGCGGCAGCACTGCCTACCGTGGGCATGTTCATGCAAAAAGTGTACACCGACCGCCAGTTAGGCTACGACCCGGAGGCCAAGTTTGTAAAGCCGGCTGTAGACAAGAACGATATCATCTACGACTACTTTGAAAACATGGGAGCTGGTGGCGCCCCCGACGCTGCCGGTGAAGACATGGGCAATGGCGACGAGTCGGAGTACTTTGGCGAGGGCGACCTGCCATTTGACACCACGGGGCTGGGCGGCATAGGTGCCGAAAGCCAAACACCCGAAGAAATGAAAAAGCCGGCGCCGAAGCCAAAGCCCGACACATCGGCCCCACGCAAGCAAGAGCCTGATAAGCCAGCTCCCAAAGCATTGATGACGGCCCCTGTCAGAAAAAACACGTAACACATTTTTCAACGCTCAACAAAGCCCGGTAGTGACCGGGCTTTGTTTTTGCCGGCCTTTGGTCTCTCTATTTTGCTTAATCTTGACGCTACACTGTGTGGCAAAGAGAACCTGGCATGAAGTACCTGCGCATTTTATACGTTCAAGTGTTGATTGGGATTGTAGCCGGCATTGCGGCAGGCGCTATCTGGCCTGCCTTCAGCCCTACTGCCAAGCTACTGAGCGACACGTTTATTAATATGATCAAGATGGTCATTCCTCCGATCATCTTCTTCATCATTGTGCTGGGGGTGGCAGGAGCCGGGCAGCTGAAGAAAGTGGGCCGTATCGGGGTAAAGAGTGTGATCTACTTTGAGATAGTCACTACCATGGCACTGTTAATTGGCCTGATAGTAGCCAATACCGTACGACCGGGCGCCGGCATTGATGCCAGTGCATTTCAGGCCAACGGGCAGGTAGCACAGTACACCCAGCAAGCCGCCGAATTCAAATGGGGTGAGTTCTTTTCGCACATTGTACCCGGCAATATCATCGAGGCGTTTGCCAAAGGCGATATTCTTCAAATCTTATTTTTCAGCCTGCTGTTTGCCATTGGCCTGAAACAGTTGGGACCCAACGGCGCAAGTGTATACAGTACGTTTGAAAAAATAAACAAGGCGCTGTTCAATGTGCTGCACATCATTATGCGGCTCAGTCCCATCGGCGCCTTTGCCGGCATGGCCTACACCATTGGCAAGTTTGGCTTTGGCACCCTGGCACTGCTGGGAAAACTGCTACTGACCTTTTACATCACCGGCTTTTTGTTTATTGCAATCGTACTGGCCATCATTTGCCGCTACTACGGCATCAGCCTGTGGCGGCTGCTGGTGTACCTGCGGGCCGAAATACTACTGGTGTTAGGCGCCAGCAGCAGCGAAGCGGCCCTTCCATCGCTAATGGAGAAACTAACATTGGCCGGCTGTGAGAAAGAAGTCGTTGGATTGGTGGTGCCCACCGGCTATAGTTTCAACCTCGATGGAACTACCATTTACCTGAGCATGGCCGTCATCTTTTTAGCGCAGGTGTTTGGTGTCGACTTGTCGCTGGGTCAGCAGCTGACCATCATTGGTGTACTGCTACTTACCAGCAAAGGGGCCGCCGGCATTACGGGCAGTGGTTTTCTGGTATTGGCCTCTACCCTTGCCGCCATCAAAGTCATCCCCATCGAAGGCCTCGCCATTCTCATCGGCGTCGATCGGTTTATGAGCGAAGGACGGGCCATCATCAATTTTATTGGAAACGCCGTGGCCACCGTCGTCATTTCTAAAATGGAAAATGAGCTGGATATGGCCACTTACCGACAGGTAGTAGAAGGCAAAACAGCCTAGCTGGCTGCAGCCGCATCAGCATCTTCCACAGCGGTTGCCATCGCAGCCGGCCATGCCCACTTCAAAAATTCGGGAAAGGCCCTTGCCCACGTTGGCACATCGTGCCGGCCATCCTGTAGTTCTACGTAACGAATGCATTTTTCGCGGTCGTAGCCTTTGCGTTCCAGTTCGGCAATCAGGTCCAGCGTATCATCTATACTATCAATGATGCCGTTGTGGTTGCGGTCCATTTTTTCGTCGAGCGTGCCGGTCTGAAAGTAAAAAGAGAGGTTCTCTGCATACTGGCCCTCCCTGATCAGCTTATGAATAATCCGATCAGTTTCTTCCACGTAGCCATCCGTGAGGTCGCGAAGCCGCCACCACAGCGATCCGCTGAATACGCCGGCTACATTGAAAATGTCGGGATGCTTCCACACCACATCAATGGCCGACAAACCACCCAGCGAAAAACCTGCGTAGCCAATATTCTTGAGCACAGGCAAAAAATACCGTTGGCGCAACCAGGGGATCAGCTCTTGCAGTACAAACTTGCGGTGGTATTTGGCCCGCGAACCGCGGTTCATAAAATCGAGCACATCGGCGGTACCATATTCCAATTTGCGGTCTTCGCTGCAATGGATGCCTACTACCAGCAAAGGCGCAATGGCCGCCTGCCCGTACAACTCATCTATCATGGGGGCAAAAGGCATCCGGGGTAGGTCCTGTCCGTCGTTTACCAACAGCAGTGATAATGGGTCATCGCCCCGATGGCGGGGAGGCAGGTATACATCTATTAGTACGTCACGATCCAGATACGCTGAAAACAAAGTGGTCGACTCGACCACATAGTAGTTCAATTGCGAATTCTCCGTCGGCTTCACAGCAGCACTCATGCGGTCAAAAATAGGAGAATGACCTGTTGAAATGGGCATTTCACCACTGGTGAAAGTATATCCACACGTATAGCGGCACCTGCTACTTTTGCGGCCAGCTATGTTGACGCTCTGGGAAAACCTTTTATTGCTCGTCTCCACCCCGCTGTACGCCGGCATCATTTTGCTGGAGCTGCTCCTAAGCCATTTCCAACACCGCCGGCTGTACAGTTGGAAAGACACCGCCACCAACTTGTGCCTGATGCTGCTCAATGGCGGCATCGACCTGCTG
>CANHEC010000450.1 GCA_947459455.1 Chitinophagaceae bacterium | reverse complement strand
GTGCCCTGCGGCGCAGGAAATTTATCGGTACCAATGGCGTGGGTAATGCCCTGTGCCGCCATTTCCGCAGTGGGCTTATCCAGTATTTGCACCGTGGCACCAATGGCTATAGATGATACAATAGCGCCTACAAACAAAGCCAGCTGCTGGTTTCGGGGCGTGGCACCCACTATATAACCGGTCTTTAGGTCTTGCGAAGTAGCGCCGGCATTGGCAGCCGCAATGCAGATCATACCACCTACCACCAACGCCATTGGTTCGTACACTTTGCCGGTCCAGCCTACGGCTATGAAAATGAGACAAGTGCCCATGATGGTGGCAATGGTCATGCCACTGATGGGGTTGTTGCTGGAGCCGATAAGCCCCACAATACGCGACGACACAGTGACGAAAAAGGCACCGAAAATGATGACCAGCAAACCCAACAGCAGCCGACTGAAAAAATTGTCGCCGGGTACAAATGGCAGGGCTGCCATCAGCAGCACCAATGCAGCGCTACCTATCAGCACCACTTTCATATTCAGGTCGCGTTCGGTACGCTTGATACTGCCAGCACCGTCCGCTTTTTCTTTCATCGAGCCAAGGCTGCCTTTGAAAGAAGAGATGATGGTGGGAATGGTTTTGATAAGCGTGATGAAACCGCCGGCCGCCACGGCACCCGCACCAATCTGGCGAATGTAGGCCCGGTAAATAGCGGTGCTAAAGTCAGCAAAGCTGTGCGTCACCGGATCCCAGCCACCCGGGCCACCTGCTTTATCGAGGCCGCCGAGATAGCCCAGTTTTACCAGTTGGGCCGCTATCACATCGGGCGGTACCAGCGAGGCCATCAGCGGGGTCATGGCCAGCCAGGCCATCACGCCACCAGCCACCAGTACGCCACTTATTTTGGGGCCAATGATGTAGCCCACCCCCAGGTACTCGGGAGTTATTTCGCCACTCACTTTCGCCGATGGAAAGAACTTGTTGGCCTGTTTGCTGACGTAGTAAGGTGTTTCGGCAATGATGTGAAACAGCTTTTGCAGGAAAGCATACGCGAAGGCAAAGCCGAGACCCATGAAAGCTGTTTGCGCAAAGTCGCCGCCCTTTTCGCCGGCCTTCAGCACGCTGGCACAGGCGGTGCCTTCGGGGTAGGGCAGGGTGCCGTGCTCCTTTACAATCAGCGATCGGCGCAGCGGAATCATCATAAACGTGCCCAACATGCCACCAAGAATAGCCAGTGTGAGGATGACGATATAGCGGAAGAACTCTTTGCTTTCCGGATCGCTTAAAAACAGGAAGCCGGGCAGGGTAAACACCACGCCTGCAGCAATACTTTCCCCGGCGCTACCGGTGGTTTGGATGATGTTGTTTTCGAGGATGCTGGTTTTGAGCAATCGCCGGCCTAGTGTAATAGCAATAACGGCAATGGGAATGGAGGCGCTGACGGTGAGGCCGGCTTTGAGCGCCAGGTACACGGTAGAAGCGCCGAAAATGACGCCAAACAAAGCACCCATCAGAATGCTTTTCACAGTCAGCTCGGGCACTCTTGCTTCATCGGGTATGAAGGGTTGAAATTCGGTGGCTTTCATGTTGGAAGGAAATTTACCGGGGAAGATAAGTGGTTAGCGCCAGCGATGGAATGGCCGGTACCGGGCGGACCGCCGCCGTGAGGGGCTATCTTTGCCTTCGGTAATCAAAATCTATCTCAGCGATATTCATGCGTAGAAAGCAACGTTGGCTGCTGGCATGCAGCCTGCTACTGGCTGCCGTCACCAGTGCCCAAACCAACTCGCTTGGCAGTTGGAATGTGGTCAACCTTCGGTATGTGGCTTCGGATAAATGGAGCTTTTTTGGCGAAGCGCAACTTCGATCGCTTCGTTTTTACAACCATTTCCATTACTACGAATACAAGGGAGGCGTGAATTTCAAGCTGCACAAAAGCGTGAAGCTTTCGCTGGCCGCAGGCAGCTACCAAACCTATGCAGAAGGTGGCAATTTCAAAACGCCGAAAAACAACGATGAGTTTCGCCTTTGGCCCCAACTCATCATTTTGCATGATGTGGGCCGACTAAAATTTGAGCACCGCTACCGCATGGAAATGCGCTGGACCAGCAATGATTATCGCAACCGTTTCAGGTACCGGGTGGCTTGTTCTTATCCTTTTGGAAAGCCGAAGGACGGGCAAGCGCCATTCACTGCTTCGTTTAGCAATGAGCTTTTCTTTACTGACAATGCACCGTATTTTGAGCGAAACCGACTGCAGGCAACGGTGAGTTGGAAGGCAACCAGACAAAGTACCATACAGGCAGGCTACCTGCACCAATTCGATTATCGGATCAACGATGAAACCGGCCGTAATTTTCTGGTACTGGGCTTTTATCACGAGCTAACCGGCAAGCGAAAAAGCAGCACCGCAACGATGGATACAGATCTGAAAGACAACTAGGCAGTGGGTCAACTGTCGTGAAAATGTTTTTTGAAAGCAATAGCCTGTCGACTTGGACAGGCTATTGCTTTGTAGGTGATCAGTGACTGGCTACTTCAAACCATGCATCATTTTCAGCAGTTTTTTGCTTAGTAAGAAGAGAATCAAAGAAGCAACACCACTCATCACGACGAAGAGTATAAAGAATTCATACAAATTGGTCATTTCATAGCCTAAGAAGGAAGTGGTCTTATTGTCAGGATACAAGGCGCTCAAAACACCAGCTAGTTTGTTAGCAAATGCATTGGCCAAAAACCAAACGGCCATCAGCAGTGAAGCAAACTTCAATGGCGCCAGTTTGTTCACAAGAGACAATCCAATTGGGGATAGGCAGAGTTCGCCCCATGTGTGGAGGGCGTACATACCGATCAACCAGATCATGCTCACTTTAATACCTGGTGCTACATTCTTCACACCAAATGCAATCCATAAATAACCCAGCGAAAGCAAGAAAAGGCCAATGGCCATTTTGGTAGGAGCTGCCGGCTCATGTTTGCCAAGTTTTAGCCATAGCCACGCAAACACCGGAGCAAAAGTGACTACAAACAAAGAGTTAAGCGACTGAAAAGTACTCGCTGGCAGTTCGTCCATGGTGATTCGGTCAGTTGCTCCGGATGCAACCGTGAATATTCCATAAACGATAGCAGAGGCAAAGGC
>CANHEC010000449.1 GCA_947459455.1 Chitinophagaceae bacterium | reverse complement strand
GGTGGGTTCTTCCAGTTTCTGCCAGGGCAAATTGTTCTTTTCCTGAAAAAGCCGGTAGTAGTAGGTGGTAGCCTGCGGGTATAGCCAGTGCATGGCTGCAAAGCTGATATTGATGTTGTTTTGCGAGTAGGGCAGTGTAAGCTGGCTGCCATGCGCCTGGTACTGAGCAGCCGGCAGCGCCTGGTTGTTTACCAGCACCTGGCTCAGCTGTATCTGCAAGGGTTGCAGCGGCTGGTTCAGCAGCGCTTCATCAAATACCTGCAGGCCATCCCGCAGGTTTATCAGCACTTTACCAGCGGGGCTGGCAGCTATGCTGCGGTCCAAAAAGTCTTGCTCCAGCCCGTCAGCCATGCTGTATACCTCCCAGCCGGCTGCTATTTTCTTAAGAGCACCCAGCCCGCGGTTGGTGGCGGCCAATAGTTGGGGTACGCTTCCCATGGCCAGGCTGTTGATGGATGAAGAGGGCAGCTCTTCGGCCGTCCACGTTTGTACTACCCGCAAGCTGTCGCCATCTATCAGCTGCAGGCCTTGTCCGTCATAGCCTACCCACACCCCATTTTTGGCATCGGTGGCCATGCTGCGTACCAGGGGGGCTGCCATGCCTTCGCCATCGGTGGCCAGCACCGGCACCCGCTTTATTTCCCGGCGGGCAGCATCCAGTCGGTACAGGCCATGGTTGGTGCCCAGCCACGCCCTGCCGCGGCTATCGGTGCGCAGGTGGTAGGTGTGTGGCTTTGTGCTGCCACCTGGCCGGGGTAGCGGCATGCGTACTGGCGGCTGCTGGCGGGTATACAGCAGTACTTCTTCATCACTGGCTGCCCACAAGCGGCCCAGGCTGTCGTTTTCTATTTGCCGAATGCTGGCAGGAGCCTCTGGCAGTTGAGCAGGTAGTAGCCGGGCCGAGGCAATCTGTACTTCATATTGGCGCCCACTGTAGTAAGCCAGTGCCAGCCAGCGGCCGTCCGGCATTTTGGCAATGTCGGCAAAGGCTTTGTCGGGCAGGGCAGCATCGGCCACAGGTATTAGTTGGCTAAAATCGGCATTGGCCAGTACCACGCCTGCCTTGCCGGCACAGGCCAGCAGGTGTAGCTGCTGTTCACGGTCCCAGGCTAGTTCGCCCAGTATCAGCTCTTCTTCGCCGGGCCTGAACGCTACCGGCAGCCGCCTCCCCGGCCGCTGAAAGCTGGGATGCCATTGCAGCAGTTGGCCGGTAGCACCCGTCCACACGCCGGCGGTAGCTGTGGGGCTAATGGATTGCACATCGGGCGAGGGCGCCTCCGGCGTTGGGAAAATGCGCTCCAGCCAGGCCTGACCGGGTTGGTACTGCAGCAGGCCGCCATAGCCGGTGGCCATCCATACACGGCCATCGGGCAGCTGCTGTACATCGCTGCCTACATAGCCCTGCAGGCTGGTACCATCGGCCAGCCGATTGGGCAGGGGCACCAGGCGGCTACTGCCAGCCGGCAGGTGATAAAAGCCCTGCCCCCAGGTGACCAGCCACAGGCCACCGCGGCCATCGGGGCAGGCGGCCGTAATGCCGGGTACACGACGACCGCCCGGCAGCGGATACAGCTGCTGCAACCCGCCGCTGGCTACCTGCAGGCGATAAATGGCATCGGTAGTGACTACCCACAACGAAGCAGCATCGGCCATTTCTATATCTACCACCACATTGCCGGCCGGGTGGCCGGGCATTGGCGGTATCAGCTGAAAACTATCGGTAGCGGGCAGGTAGTGCAGCACTCCCGCATTGGTGGCGGCCCATAACTGGCCCTGTCCATCCAGCAGCAGCTTGCTGATCAGTTGGGTGCCCTGTGTTGCTGGCCAAAGGCGAGGCCACTGACGCCAGGTATTGGTGCGCCGGTCGTGGCGGGCCAGGCCCTGCAGCCGGCCGGCCACCCAAAGGCGACCCTCTTTATCTTCCAGCACATCGGCTATCTGGTTGTCGGTAGGGCCGGCGGCCGATTGGAAATAGCTGCGATAGCGACGCCCATCAAAGCGGATCAGCCCATCGCTGCTGGCTATCCACAGGTAGCCATCGCGGCCCTGGTATACTTTGTTGATGCGCTTGCCGGCCAGCGCCGGCAGCTGGCGGTACAGCATAAAGGGGCCCACACGCTCCTGCGCCAGTGCGCCCAGGCAGTACAGCATGCCCGCTGCCAGCCATCCGTACCAAAAGCTTTTCTGCCCCATGCTATGCGGAAAGTTAGCAAGCCATGCTTTGCGGTATGCACAAAAAAACACCGCCCCGGAGATGGTAGGGCGGTGCCGTGGTGTGGTGTGGGGTTTTCTAGCGAGGTGGCTTTCAAGGTCGTGTCAAAAAAAGCAGCCTTGTTTAAGAGCGGGTTTTGTCAGGCATCCAATTGCGAAAACCCCACCAGTTTGGAGCCAATTCAAAGTTGACCCAGCCGAAGCCGGTCAGCAATACCCCGTAATGGGTATTTTTCACCGTTTTGGTGAGATATGGCCGGCCTGACTTTCGTCTTGATGCCCAATGCAGCGGCACCCTTACATTTGTAAGCACCCAATTTTATATTTCGCTACATGAGTAGTTCAACTTCCGAAGCAACCGTTCTGCAAGACGTTGTGATCAAGTTTGCCGGCGATAGCGGCGATGGCATGCAGCTGACTGGCAGCCAGTTTACCAACAACACGGCCCTCATGGGCATCGATCTGGCGACGTTCCCCGATTTTCCGGCCGAAATACGGGCTCCGCAAGGCACGCTGCCGGGCGTATCGGGCTTTCAGCTGCGCTTCAGCAGCAATCCGGTATTTACCCCCGGCGACCTGTGCGATGTGCTGGTAGCCATGAATGCCGCTGCCCTGAAGGTGAACCTGAAAGCGCTGAAGGCGGGTGGTAAGATCATTGTAAATACCGATGGCTTCGACGCCAAAAACCTGCGGCTGGCCAACTACCCCGAAGGGGTGAATCCGCTGGAAGATGGCAGCCTCGATACCTACGAGCTCATCAAAATAGATGTGACCAAACTGACCCGGGAAGCTACCAAAGAGTTTACCATGGGTACCAAAGAAAAAGACCGGGCCAAAAACATGTTCGTGCTCGGCTTTTTGTATTGGATGTTCGACCGCGACATGACCAGTACCATCAATTTTTTGCAGGAGAAAT
>CANHEC010000448.1 GCA_947459455.1 Chitinophagaceae bacterium | reverse complement strand
CCTGCCCAACGAGGCGGCAGCGTGGGAGCAATTGGCCGGAGAACTGCCGGCGTATGCGCTGACATCGAAGCAAGAACTGATGTTTGCTAAGTCTTTACCCTACCAGGTTTCGCATCGGCATTTTTCGCATCTCATGGCCATTTATCCGCTGGGCTTGCTCAGGGCTTCCAATCCGGCGCACAAGGCCATTATCACAGCTTCGTTGCGACAGTTGGATAGCGTGGGCCCTTCGCAGTGGACCGGCTACAGCTACGCATGGCAGGCAGCGCTGAAAGCACATGCTGCCGATGGCGAAGGAGCAGCCCGGGCGATTGAAATATTTTCTACTGCTTTTTGTGCCACCAATGGCTTTCACCTGAATGGCGACCAAAGCGGCAAAGGCTATAGCAGTTTCACTTACCGGCCCTTTACGCTGGAGGGCAATATGGCCGCCGCGGCGGCTGTGCAGGAAATGCTGTTGCAAAGCCATACGGATACCGTACAGGTGTTTCCGGCGGTGCCGGCATCGTGGCGTTCGGCTTCGTTTCAGCAGCTGCGCACCGAAGGCGGCTTGCTGGTAAGTGCACGGCGTACCAACGGTGCTACCAGTTGGGTACAGCTACAAGCGACGGTAGATGGTAGTTGTTGCGTGGCTGTTCCGCGGCGGCAGTTCGAGGGACAGGTAGTGGCAGGCAATGCCAGCATCGTTCACGATCAGTCGGCGGGCTATTGGCAAATAAAGATGCGCAAGGGGGCTGTGGTGGTGTTGCGGCAAAAGGGCGTATACACGAAAAGAAGCGGTTTGGTGCCCTAGTATTGCCGTTGTCGAATGCCATCCTCGTTCATCACTGTCAGCATCGAAGCTAACGGGATGCCACTTTGTAAAAGCTTCGCTACCAATATGCCTGGCTCAAGTGGCGAATGCGGAAACTGGCGCAAGTAAACGACCCCTGCACCCGGCCTCATTTGGTGCCTGAAGATGAGCTCCCCATAGTCTCTATCGAAAGTTAGAATAAGGCGATGCTCTCTCGTGGCCAACTCAACAATCTCTCGATCGGTTATGCCAGGGTAATCGGTACCAATGGCGAGTACATCATGACCATGACCGCGTAAGTAATTTACGCTTGGCAGAGGAAAGTTTTCATTAGCCAGCAACCTGATGACCATTCAGGCGGTTTGCTTGAAGGGTGGAAAAAAGAGACCGGCACTCATACAGTCTTGCACATATGCGAACACAGCTTGTAAGGCGCTTTTTGTAAGGCGTGGGTACGATTCCAAAATTTGCGATTCAGACCATCCCTGCGCAAACAAGCCCACGATGTGTTCAACTGAAATGCGGGTGCCCTTTATAGTTGGTTTACCCAGTAACACATCCGGGTCAGCTACTATGTACTCCTTCCACTCCATGGTTTGAAGATAGAAAAAATAGGGTGACGCTGTAGCATCATGCAGGGGAATGACAATCACACAAGCCTGAATGTGCTCTTTTGAAACCGGGCCGTTCAGGATCAAAACTTATTCTTCCACATCATGCTTTCCACCGGTCGGTTGGGCTGGCCGCTGTACTTGGCGTTGGCCTTTTGGTTGTATTTTATTTCGATTTCGCCGTCCACCGGAAAATAAATGAGCTGGCCTACCGGCATGCCCTTGTACACTTTTACGGGTTGCTTTACCGATATCTCCAGGGTCCAGTTGCCGCAAAAGCCCACATCGCCTTTGCCGGCGGTGGCATGTATGTCTATACCCAGCCGGCCGGTGCTCGATTTACCTTCCAAAAACGGTACATGTGCGTGGGTTTCGGTGTACTCCAGCGTTACGCCCAGGTAAAACACATGCGGGTACAGCACAAAGCCTTCATCGGGTATTTCAAAGCATTCGATCTCGTTGTGCTTTTTAGCATCCAGAATATGGTCGCGGTAGGTGGCCAGGGTGCCACCCAGGTGCACATCGTAGCTATTACTGCCCAGGCAGTTCCGGTCATAAGGGCTTATCACAATGGTGCCTTTCTCCATTTCTTCCAATATGCGCTTGTCGCTGAGTATCATGAGCTGCTGGGTGGTATTTTTGGCCTTGCGCAATTTGCTGATTGCCATCGTAGCATGCCCCTTTTTTATTCACATTCTATCGACCCCGGCACCCGCCTTGCTGTGTGGCACATTACCGAGCCGGCTTCCTTTTTCCTGGAAAGAGTGCCGGCGGGCCGGCCTATTGCCCATCCGCACAAGCTGCTACAGCACCTGGCGGGCCGCTACCTGCTCCAGCATCTCTTCCCCGATTTGCCGGTGGCCCTCATCCAGGTGGCCGATAGCCGCAAGCCTTTTTTGGCCGATGAAAGCCATCATTTCAGCATTTCGCATGCCGGGCATTTTGCCGCCGCCATCGTCAGCCGGCACAGCCGGGTAGGCATCGATGTAGAAGTGCCCCACGACAAAGTACAGCGCCTGCTGCCCAAGTTTGCCAGCCCGCACGAGCATGCCCTGCTGGCCGCCGCCAGCCAGGCACATCCGGCGCAGCCATGGGCCACCACACTGTGGAGTGCCAAAGAGGCCATGTTCAAATGGTATAGCCTGGGCGAAATCGATTTCAAAGCCCATTTACAGGTTGTGAATTGGCAGCTCACAGCGACCGACGCCGGCAGCATCGAAGCGCTGTTTTGCAAGGGCCCGGCGCAGCACATGCAGTTAGCCTTTCGGCACTGGCCGGGGCTGGTGCTCAGCTTTACGGTGCCTGCTTCCGTTTCCCCATCCGGCGCCTGATGGCTGCCGTCAGCTGTTCGTTCAGCCGGTCGATGGGGCGCAGTAGTTTTTTGGTACGCGGCCCGGGCGTAAAGCGGTAGGCCAGTAGCAGCCGCACCTGCCCGCCGGCAAAGCGCAGGTCGTAGTCGGCCGATTGGTAGTTGAAGCGCTGCGCCACCCAGGTAGCGGCGCCGGTCCAGCGGGGCCTGTTGAAACCCACAGCCAGCTTAAAACCCCAATCGGGCCGAAGCCCCCAATGATACAGCGCCTGTGTAGCCGATGAGGCTTTTACCTGCCCCACATTAAATGACACCGTGCCGGCACCTGTTACAAAAAAGCGCTGCCAAAGCACCAGTGTGTACGCATAGCCCACACTGGGTCCAATTTCTACCGATCGAAAGCGCCGCACCGATGGCCCGT
>CANHEC010000447.1 GCA_947459455.1 Chitinophagaceae bacterium | reverse complement strand
TCCCGCTGCAGCGGGAATTCAAACCTGCAACCTTCCCGACCTGTGGTCGGGATGCACTATTCAGTTGAGCTGCGATGGATGAGTTCGGTGATTCGTACGTTGCTTTTCCAATTTTTGATTTGTTTTTCACGCTGCAGGGCTTCGGCTTTTGATGCGAAAACTTCGGTGTAAACGATTGTCCAATCTTTTGCCCTGGCGGTAAATCCGCGATGGTTGGCCAAATGTTTTGCCAGTCTTTCTTTCGGGTCCTCGCCGGTGTACCCGATATAGTACTTCTGGATGGAGTCAGAAAAGAGGATGTAGACGGTGTGCATACAAAAAAGGAAAGCCGGCACCATGGTGGCACCGGCTTTTGTGACCGCGTCAGGATTCAAACCTGAAACCTTCTGATCCGTAGTCAGATGCTCTATTCAGTTGAGCTACGCAGCCATTCCCGTTTCGGGGCTGCAAAAATAAGGGCAGCAGCAAAACAACCAAAAAGAAAATCCTGAAAAAATCCTTTTCATTGGGAAACAAGCGGGGCGGCTGCCTTAGTAGTGCCAGCGCACAAATGCTTCCATAGCGGCGTACTGCGTCAGGCCCAGGCGGGCAAACAAGTTGGCCGTATTAGCGTTGCGTTCTTCGGCTCGCTGCCAAAATTCGCGGCTGTCCGATCCCTGAAATGGTACCATGTCTTTTTGCGACTGGTGAATGAAAATGCCGTAGCGTTTTTTCATCACCTGGTCGGGGCTCATGGGGATGGCCATTTCAATTTCCGTAATGTCCCATTCTTGCCAGGCGCCTTTGTACAGCCATACCCAGCAGTCTTGTACCCATTCGTCGCCTTCGGCTTTTATACGGCGCAGGCTTTCGAAAATGACATCGAGGCACACTTTGTGCGTACCGTGCGGATCGGCCAGGTCGCCGGCGCAGTACACCTGGTGTGGCTTCAGCTGGCGCAGCAGTTCCATGGTCAGGCGCACATCTTCTTCACCCATGGGGTTTTTGGTGATGGTGCCCGTTTCGTAGAACGGCAGGTTCTGAAAATGCCACTGCCCCTCTTTCAGCCCCACATAGCGGCAGGTGGCAGCCGCTTCGCAGCGGCGTATCAGGCCTTTTATCTGGCGTATTTCGTCGGTATCCAGTTGGTTGGGCTTTTTATCGGCCAGGTACTGGCGGGCTTCTTGCAAAATGGTTCTCGATTTTTCGCTGTCAATACCAAACAGGTCTTCAAAGCCCACGGCAAAGTCGAGAAAGCGGGTCACAAACTCATCGGTCACGGCTATGTTGCCGCTGGTTTGGTAGGCCACGTGTACCTCATGTCCCTGGTCGTGCAGGCGCATAAAAGTGCCACCCATGCTGATGATGTCGTCATCGGGGTGGGGGCTGAAGATGAGACTGCGCTTGGGGTGCGGTGTGCTCCGCTCGGGGTGGTGGGGTATGTTGGCATTTGGTTTGCCGCCAGGCCAGCCGGTAATGCTGTCGCGAAGCAGGTAGTACACCTGCAGGTTTATTTCGTAGGCGTCTCCTTTTTCTACCAGCAGGTCGCCCAGGCCATTTTCGGTGTAGTCGTGGTTGGTCAGGCTCAGTACGGGTTTGCCCAGCTTCAGCGCCATGTTTATCACCGCCTTTCTGATCATTTTGGGCGTCCATTCCACTTCGCCGGTCAGCCAGGGGCTCTTTACGCGGGTCAGTTCGGCCGCGGCCTGCTCATCTACCACAAACAGGCAATCGTTGTGCTGCTGCAGCAGGCTGGCGGGTACCTGTTCGGTCACATCGCCTTCTACACTGCGGGCCACAATCGGGGCTTTGAAGCCCCAGGCCAACAGGATGATGCGGCGGGCCTTCATAATGGTGCTGATGCCGGTGGTGATGGCCAGGCGAGGCACCTTGCTGATGTTTTGAAAGTCTTTGGCGTTGGCAATGCGGGTGCTGTTTTCCAGGTTCACCAGCCGTGTTTTGCTGTAAATGCTGGAGCCCGGTTCGTTAAAACCTATGTGGCCATTGTTGCCAATCCCCAGTATCTGCAGGTCAATACCGCCTTCGGCATCTATCTGCGCCTCGTATTCCAGGCAGTGGCGCTTGATGTCTTCCTGCCGCCATTCGCCATTGGGGATGTGAATATTGCGGCGGTCAATGTCTACATGGTCAAACAAATGCCGGTGCATAAAACTCCAATAGCTCTGCACGGCTTCCCGCTCCAGCGGGTAGTATTCATCCAGGTTAAAAGTGACCACGTTGCGAAAGCTGAGTCCTTCCTCGCGGTGCATTTTCACCAGCTCCTTGTACATCGAAATAGGGGTGGAGCCGGTTGCCAATCCCAGCACACACTTACGGCCTTCCATTTGGCGGGCCCTGATGAGGTTGGCTATTTGCTCGGCCGCAAAGCGGGAACCCTGCTGTGGTGTGCCAAAAATTTGAACCGGAATTTTCTCGTACGAAGTGACCATGTATATCGGGTTATTAATAATGGACGGACGAATAACGGGAACCTGAAAGCGCTTTGCCTGCTGCACCTGGCCTTAAAGTGGCTTTTTTCTTGGCCCCCCGCTTTCAGCTGGTGGGCCGCCGCCGGCGCTTTCTATTGGGCAAATTTGTAAATTATTCGGGAGTAATAAAAATGGATTTTTCAAAATGAGGCTTTGTTAAATAAAATATTTTATAAATTTGCGGATATTCTGCCCTGTTTTTCTTCATTCACCCTCAAGCGTTCACGCATTGGCACAAATCCGCGATAAAATTCTGGCCCATTTTAAAGCCGACGCCCTTACCGGGGTGGCTTTTAAAGACCATGCCCGCCGCAAGCGCATCATCGGCCGGCTGAGCAATATGGAAGAAATCACCATCAACGAAATCGCTGAATCGTTGAATATCAGTGTGCCCAAAGCGACCGAACTGTTGAACGAACTGGCTGAAGAAGGCTTTGTAGTGGAAAAGGGCAAGCGGGCCGACGGACCCGGCCGGAAAGCCACTTTTTACGGTCTGGCGCCCGATGTGTGCTACTTTTTGGGGGTAGAAATCAGGAAATACAAGATCAACCTCGGGCTGATGGGCTTTGACAAAAGCATGTACAAAGCCAGCTACGATATCCCATTTTTTTCGGAAGACGACCATGAGTCGCTGGCCGAAATAGTAAAGCAGATCCGCCTTTTTATAGAG
>CANHEC010000446.1 GCA_947459455.1 Chitinophagaceae bacterium | reverse complement strand
GTTGGTTGGCCTGCAAGGGCTTACCTTTTTCTGTCACCAGCAGTTGCGGCACTTCGGGTGGCGCTATACTGCGCCTTTCCTGCTGATAGTCGGCAATGTACTGCAGCAACCCGGCGTGCACAGGCACTATCCGCTCCTTATTACCCTTACCCGTAATGCGTATGTGCCGCTGCCCATGATCAATCTGCGACACCTTCAGGTTCAATAGCTCGGCGCGGCGCATGCCGGTGTGGTATAGCAACTGAAGCGCCAGCTTTTCGGTTCGGCCGGCCCAGGTATCCGGAAATTCAGTGGCCGTCAGCAGCTGCTGAATCTCGTCTTCATTGGCAAAAGAAGGTAGTTTCTTGGGCGTTTTTGGCCCGGTAAGCGCCGATAGCGGACTGCCCTGCACCCAGCCTTGCCGTCGCATGTAGCGGTACCAGCTTTTCAGGGCACTCAGCTTTCTGTTGATGCTACGGGCTTGCAGGCCCTCATCTTTCAAATTGGCCAGCCAGGTGCGCACCATGGCCGTGCTTACATCGGCTACCTGTCCGGCATCAAACTGGCGGCTGGCAAAATGCACAAACTGCTCCAAATCGGTTTGGTAGGCCGAAACAGAGTGTTGCGAGTATCGCTTTTCAAACTTCAGGTAGTCGAGAAAGCCCGAAACAGCCGCCGATAGGTCCATAAACAACTATAGCCATAAAGGTAAACCCTTATGGCTATGTTTTATTGTACAGCAAAGCCAACGAGCGGCCCTGCCGGAAATTAAGCTTCGATCTTGCCGCTGGCAATCTGCTGCTTGTAGATTGCTTTCAGCACTTCGCCACGACGCTTTACAGAAGGCTTGGTGAAGCTTTGACGCTCACGCAGTTGGGTGAGAATCTTGGCCTTTTCGAACTTCTTCTTGTACTTCTTGAGCGCCTTGTCAATGTTTTCGCAGTCTTTCGAATCGATGATCAGCATAGCTTGATACCCCTTTTAGAATTTTGGGAGTGCAAAAATAGGGAAATTAGAATCCCAGCCAACTTATTGCCGCAATTTTGTTGTTGTAAATCAAAAAGGCGGAATCCATGTTTACCGGCATTATAGAGGCCACCGGCAAGGTGGTGAGTGTAGAGCAACGTGAGAGCAATGTAATTTTTACCATCGAAAGCCCTATTTCGGCCGAGCTGAAGGTAGACCAGAGTGTAAGCCATAGCGGGGTGTGCCTGACCGTGACCCACGTAGCAGGGCAGCAGCACCAGGTGACCGCCATTGCCGAAACCCTGGACAAAACCAACCTGGGCAGCTGGCAGCCCGGGCAGCAGGTGAACCTGGAACGCTGTGTGCCCCTGAACGGCCGGCTGGATGGCCACCTGGTGCAGGGCCATGTGGACAGTACGGCGGAGTGCATCGAAAAAACAGATCAGGGGGGCAGCTGGCTCTACAGATTTCGCTATCCGGCCCGCTTCGATCATTTGCTTATCGAAAAAGGCAGTATTTGCCTCAATGGTATCAGCCTTACTGTATTTGATCTGCATGACCACAGTTTTGCTGTAGCTATAATACCCTATACCTACGAGCACACCAACCTGCAGCAGGTAGCGCCCGGTATGGCGGTCAACCTCGAATTTGATATGGTGGGCAAATACCTGGCACGCTGGCGTCAATTAGGGCTTTGATGCCCGGCGCCGCATGGGCCCGCCCTATCTTTGTCACCTGTACCTGTCGCTCATGAATAATCTTCCCTCCGTAGCCATTTGCCTGCTGAACTACAACGGGCGCCAGCACCTGGCTACCTACTTGCCATTTGTGCTGCAGCATGGCTATCCGGAAGCGACAGTTTACCTGATCGACAATGCATCGACCGACGACAGCATAGCGTATGTGCAGGCTCAATATCCAACCGTCAGGCTGGTGCAAAATGCGCTGAACGGTGGCTTTGCCGAAGGCTATAACCGTGGCTTGCAAGGCGTAGAAGCCGACTATTTGCTACTCCTGAATACCGATGTGGCCATCACTCCCGGCTTTTTGCAGCCATTGGTAGCCGCCATGCAAGCCGATGAACAGCTGGCGGCTGTACAACCTACCATCGCCAGCGATCGCTTTCGCGACTATTTTGAGTATGCCGGCGCCGCAGGCGGGTTTGTTGATGCGCTGGGGTATCCATTTTGCCGCGGCCGCCTGTTTGATACCGTGGAAGAAAACCGCGGCCAATACAACGATACCATCCATTGCGCATGGGCCAGCGGCGCTTGCCTGCTCATCCGCCGGCAGGTGTTTTGGCAGCTGGGAGGCTTTTATGGGTGGTTCTTTATGCACATGGAAGAGATCGACCTGTGCTGGCGGGCCATCAACCGTGGCTACAAAATAGCCTCGGTAGGCAGCAGCACCGTGTACCACCTCGGCGGCGGCAGCCTGGCCAAAGAAAGCCCCCGCAAAACCTGGTTCAACTTTCGAAACAACCTGGTGATGATAAGCCGCAACATGCCGCGGCACCGGCTGCTACCAGTGCTGGTGCTGCGCTGGGGCCTTGACCTGCTGGCCTGCCTGCAAATGCTGCTGAAGGGCCAGCCGGACAATGCATGGCAAGTGCCCAAAGCGTGGGTTGCCTTTTTCGGCTGGCTGCTTTGGCCCGCCCCTGGCAAATGGCCCGGGCGTCGTGGCTTTGCCGGACCCGGCTTTTACCGCGGCAGCATCCTGTGGCAATACTTTGTAAAAAAGAAAACCATCACCGACTTCTTGTAGCGCTTATTTCATTTGCTGCAGCAACTGTTGCGCTTCCCACATGGGTCGGGTGACCACCGGCCGGCAGCAGGTAATGCTGCTGCTAAGCGTGGGTGCCAGGCCCAGCCGGCTTTGCGGCACAGCGGCTACCAACGCTGCAGCCCGTTGTTTTAGCAGTCGCGGCAGTACAGCATGGTTTGGTTCATTCCAAAGGGCGGGCCCCGACGGATTGCTGTGTACAACGCTTGTATCAAGCGATGCAAAATAATTGGATTCAAACCAATCGCTGCACCACTCCTGGCCATTGGAGGTAATCAGGCTTCGAGCCACGCCATACTCCCATTCGGCCTCGGTAGGCAGGCGGTAGCCAGCCCAGGCGCAGTAGGCAATCGCATCTTGCCAGCTTAGGTGTACTGCTATATCGGCGGGCTGTGCAGCAGCTTGCTGCGGGCCG
>CANHEC010000445.1 GCA_947459455.1 Chitinophagaceae bacterium | reverse complement strand
GTGAACCCGTGAACTCGTGAACTTTCGAACCCTGGAACTTGTGAAAATTGAAGGCAAAAGGCTCAAAGCAAAAAGCAGAAAGCGGAAGGTCGAAAGGCAAAGGTCGAGGAAGAGAGGACGAGGAAGAGAGGACGAGGATGGACCAGCCTGCAACCCTCAACTCGTGAACTTTCGAACACTGGAACTTTCGAACCCGCGAACTTTTGAAACGTGAAAGGTCAAACGTGAAAGCGGCGCAGCCTCGAACTTGTGAACTCGTGAACTTGTGAACTCTGAAACTTTCGAACCCTGGAACCCTCAAACTTTCAAACGCTGGAACCCTGGAACTCCCGAACTTCCAAATCCCCACCTTTGCAGTCGCATGAGTTTCAAAGGCAAAATCATCAACGATCCGATTTACGGTTTCATCAGCATCGATGATCCGCTGGTGTTTCGCGTCATCAGCCACCCTTACTACCAGCGGTTGCGGCGCATTTACCAAATGGCGTTTGCCCACCTGGTATACCCCGGCGCTGTGCACACCCGCATGGCCCATAGCCTGGGCGCCTACCACCTGATGTGCCAGGCCCTGGCCGAGCTGAAGCGCAAGGGCATTGGCATGACGGCCGAAGAAGAAACCGGCGCCAAAATTGCCATTTTGCTGCACGATGTGGGCCACGGCCCCTTTAGCCATGCGCTGGAGGGCACCCTGGTGCAAGGCGTGCACCACGAAACCATGAGTGCCCTGATTATGGCACACCTGAATGACGAAACAGGCGGGGCGCTGGAGCTGGCCATGGCCATTTTTAAAAACGAGTACGAAAAACCGTTTTTGCACCAGCTGGTGAGTGGCCAGCTGGATGTAGACCGCATGGACTACCTCAACCGCGACAGCTTTTTTACCGGCGTCAGCGAGGGAGTCATCGGCTACGACCGCATCATCAAAATGCTGACCGTGCACGAGGGCCAGCTGATGGTGGAAGAAAAAGCCATTTACAGCATCGAAAAGTTTTTGGTAGCCCGCCGCCTGATGTACTGGCAGGTGTACCTGCACAAAACCGTGCTGGCGGCCGAGCAAATGCTGGTGCGGCTGGTGCGCCGGGCCCGGGAAGTACACGCTGCCTGCCAACCCAACCTGCAGTACGTGCTGGACCACGTGCCCGATGCCGGCAACACGCCCGAACTGCTGCAGCGCTTTACCACACTGGACGATGTAGACGTGATGATGGCCATCAAAACCTGGCAGCAGCACCCCGATAGTGTGCTGCGCTTTATGTGCGATAGCCTGCTGAACCGGCAGCTGTTTAAAATACGCCTGCAAAGCGAGCCCATCGACCCCGCCGAGGTGGCAGCAAAGCAAGCTGCCCTGCAGGCCCGCTACCCGCAGCTGCAACCAGCCGATTTACCCTACCTGGTATTTACCGGCGAGGCCCGCAATACCACCTACCAAACCCGCGACGAACGCATCAATATCCTGTTCAAAGACGGCAGCATCCGCGATATTTCGGCGGTGGACAATGCCCTGATACAGCAGAGCCTGGCGGCCACTGTGGGCAAACAGTATATTTGCTGGCTGCCTGCCTGATATGCCAACCGCGGCAGCTGCGTATTGATACCATGACATTTTCAGCACAACAAATAGCCATGCTGGCCGGCGGCCGCGTAGAAGGCGACGGCCAGGTGGCCGTATCGGGCTTTGGTAAAATAGAAGAAGCAAAAGCCGGCGAACTGGCTTTTTTGGCCAACCCCAAATACGAAGAGTTTTTGTACAGCACACAGGCCTCTATTGTTATCATCAACGATAGCCTGGAGCTGAAGCAACCCGTGGCGGCTACGCTCATCAGGGTGCCCGATGCCTACAGCGCTTTTGCTGCCCTGCTGGCGCAGTACGAAGCCCTGCAGCAGCAGGCCCTCAGCGGCCGCGAAGAGCCCTCCTTTGTACACCCCAGTGCCGAAATAGGCGAGCAGGTATACATCGGCGCCTTTGCCTACATCGGCAAAAACGTACGCATTGGCAAGCATGTAAAGATCTACCCGCACGTATACATAGGCGACCATGTGAGCATAGGCGACCACACCGTACTGCACCCCGGTGTAAAAGTGTACCACCGCTGTGTGCTGGGCCGGCAGGTGACCGTGCATGCAGGCACCATCATTGGTGCCGATGGATTCGGCTTTGCGCCACAGGCCGATGGCAGCTTTAAAAAAGTGCCGCAAATGGGCAATGTTGTGCTGGAAGACCAGGTAGAAGTAGGCAGCAATAGCACCATCGACCGGGCTACCATTGGCAGCACGGTGATAAAGGCGGGTGCTAAAATTGACAACCTGGTACAAATAGCCCACAACGTGGAAGTAGGCAGCCACACCGTGATTGCCGCTCAAACCGGCGTCAGCGGCAGCACCAAAATTGGCGAGGGCGTGATGATAGGCGGACAGGCAGGCATTGTAGGCCATATCAAGATTGGCGACAAAGCCCGCATCAATGCGCAAAGCGGCGTCAGCAAATCATTGGAGCCGGGCAGGGCCGTGACCGGATCGCCGGCGTATGACTATACTGCTGCCCTGCGCAGCCAGGCCGTAAGTCGCCGACTGCCCGAGCTGGAGAAACGGATACAGGAACTGGAAGCCCGGTTAGCAGCCATGGCCAATCATCGTTGATTGCTCCGGGCAACGCCTCACTACTATCCGTTGTTCTGCTCTACTGGCATTTTGGTCGGTAAATATCCCATTTCAGCGAAATAGCCGACTGGCATCTATTACCGGGTCTTAGCTTTAAGGCAGCGTATTTAGAAAACAACCCTGGACCCGTGTGTTATGCAGCGACAACTTGTTATTGATCGTTCTTCCTTTGACGTATTGCAAGCCCTTACCAATGGTCAGCATACCAGCCACTGGTGGCGATGCCATACCCGCTTCGATCCCGACCACCGGCTGCTGAGCTGGCAGTGGTACAATACGGACGGTAGCTTCCACTACATTACGCATGCACAGGTAGCCGAGTACGAACCCGGCCTTTTTCTGCGCCTCCACTACATGTGGCACTACGATAGCCGGCAGGCCATGCAGCCCATTGGCCCGTTCAATATGCTATTTGAATGCACCCCACAAGCTGGCCAAACCCTGCTGACCATGCAGGTAAGCCCCATGAAAGCCGGCGCTCCGCACCTGCAGCCG
>CANHEC010000444.1 GCA_947459455.1 Chitinophagaceae bacterium | reverse complement strand
GGTAAGCAACCAACCCGCCGGCAACGATCGCATGCAGGAAATCAGCAGGTACATCGCCGAGGGTGCGATGGCTTTCCTGAAAGCTGAGTGGAAAATACTGGGCTACTTCGTAGTGCTGGTGGCCATTTTGCTGGGTGTAATGAGCATGAGCAACCCCAACAGCCACCCGCTGATTGCTGGTGCATTTGTACTGGGTGCCGTGTTTAGCGCAGCTGCCGGCTACATTGGTATGCGCATAGCTACCAAGGCCAATGTGCGGACAGCCCATGCTGCCCAAACCAGCCTGAGCAAAGCGCTGAACGTGTCCTTCACCGGCGGCGCTGTAATGGGTCTGGGTGTGGCCGGCCTGGCAGTGCTGGGTCTGGGCGCTCTGTTCATTGTATTTAAAATGATGTTTGTGCCCGAAGGCGCTGCCGTTACCGGCAGCGAAATGCTGAAGACCATCGAAGTCCTCACTGGTTTTTCGCTGGGTGCCGAATCGATAGCACTGTTTGCCCGGGTGGGTGGCGGTATTTACACCAAGGCGGCCGACGTAGGTGCCGACCTGGTAGGTAAGGTAGAAGCCGGCATTCCGGAAGATGACCCCCGCAACCCCGCCACCATTGCCGACAACGTAGGCGATAACGTAGGCGACGTAGCCGGCATGGGCGCCGACCTGTTTGGTTCGTACGTGGCGACTGTACTGGCCACCATGGTACTGGGTCAGGAAACCACCGCTGTTGATGCGTTTGGTGGTCTGTCGCCCATTTTGCTACCCATGCTGATAGCTGGCATCGGTATCATCTTCTCCATCATTGGTACCCTGTTTGTTCGCATCGGCGACAATGCAGGCCTGAATACCGATACGGTACAGAAAGCCCTGAACATGGGTAACTGGGGTTCCATCATCCTCACCGCTGCCGCCTCGGCCGGCCTGGTATACTGGCTGCTGCCCGAAACCATGACCCTGCGTGGCCTGGAGTTCACCCGCAATGGTGTGATGGGCGCTATCATCGTAGGCCTGGCCGTGGGTACGCTCATGAGCATCATTACCGAATATTTTACTGCCATGGGCAAGCGCCCGGTACTCAGCATCATTCGCCAAAGTGCTACCGGCCATGCTACCAACGTGATTGGTGGTTTGGCAGTAGGTATGGAAAGCACGATGCTACCCATTTTGGTACTGGCTGCCGGCATCTGGGGCTCGTATGAGTGTGCTGGCCTGTATGGCGTAGCCATTGCAGCTGCCGGTATGATGGCTACTACGGCGATGCAGCTGGCTATTGACGCCTTTGGCCCCATCGCCGACAACGCCGGTGGTATAGCCGAAATGAGCGAACTGCCCAAGGAAGTACGCGAAAAGACCGACATCCTGGATGCAGTAGGTAACACTACTGCTGCCACTGGTAAAGGTTTCGCCATTGCCTCGGCCGCTCTTACTGCGCTGGCTTTGTTTGCTGCCTTTGTAGGCGTAGCCGGCATCCAAGGCATTGATATTTACAAAGCGGATGTGCTGGCCTGCTTATTTGTAGGTGGTATGATTCCGTTCATTTTCTCATCGCTGGCCATCCGTGCCGTGGGCGAAGCGGCAATGGCCATGGTGGAAGAAGTTCGCCGCCAGTTCCGCACCATTACCGGCATCATGGAAGGCAAGGGCAAGCCTGAGTACGACAAGTGCGTGGCCATTTCTACCGAAGCTTCTATCAAGAAAATGATGATGCCCGGTGCCATTGCTATCCTTTCTCCCATCATCATTGGCTTTGTAATGGGTCCGGAAGCACTGGGTGGCTTTCTGGCTGGGGCTACTGTCAGCGGTGTACTGATGGGTATGTTCCAAAACAACGCCGGTGGCGCCTGGGATAATGCCAAGAAGAGCTTTGAAAAAGGCGTAGAGATCAATGGCGAAGTGTACTACAAGAAGAGCGAACCCCACAAAGCTTCGGTAACGGGCGATACCGTGGGCGATCCGTTCAAAGACACTTCTGGTCCTTCCATGAACATCCTGATCAAGCTGATGTCGATTGTTTCGCTGGTAATAGCTCCCACCCTGGCACAGGTGCATGGTACCAAGGCCCACCATACTGCTACAGTGGTATCGGAGGTAAAGAAGGCCGACCTGCAGGAATCGCCGCTGATGGCCGCACTGAAGGCCGACGGCCTGGTAGGTGCCGCTGACAATGTAACGGTAGAAGTGAAGGACGGCCAGCTGACCATCAACGGTGTGGCTCAATCGGCCGAAGTGAACGCCAAATACAGCCACCTGCTGGCAATGCCCGCCGGTGCTACTACTACTAGGGAAGTACAGATCATACAAACCACTGAAAACGAGGTGAAAAAGTAACAACTCAATTCCGCCTCCATTCATTGCAAAAGCCCCACTTCATCAGGTGGGGCTTTTGCATGCAGGCTTGTTTACGTTTTGCAGAAAAATGCACCACAAACCTTTGCGGAAAATGTTGGGGCACTTACATTAGCCGCAATCTTAATCAAACCATTCCAAAAGTCCCGACGTTTCCACGCCGGGGCTTTTTTGTAAAGCTCAGGCCAGCAGCTGCCTACCTTTAGACAGCAAACATGCGTGTATGGAAGCTACCTGGCAGGCGTGGCTAAAGTTGGCCATCACTATTTCCAGCCGATACTTTGTATTGGCAATCCTCGCCTTCGCTATTTTTTACTGGTGGTTTCCCCGCCATTTCCTTCGCCGCAAAATTCAACCACGCTTTCCGAGGCTGTCGGCCTATTGGCGAGATGTTGGGTTCAGCCTGCTCAGCATGCTCATTTTTTCGAGCATGGCCTATGTATGTATTGTGTGGCTACGCCCCTACAATCGTATGATTTACAGCAACTTTGCCGAGGTGGGATGGCGCTGGAACCTGCTCAGTTTTGTCTGGTTGTTTTTTTTGCACGACCTATGGTTTTATTGCATCCATCGCCTGATGCACCAACCGTGGTTGTTTCGCAGGGTACACCTGGTACATCATCTCTCTACTAATCCCTCCCCTTTTACAGCCTATGCTTTTCACCCGCTGGAAGCCGTGCTGGAAGCAGGAATCATTCCGTTGGCAGCCTTTCTGCTGCCCGTGCATCTGTACTTGTTTGGTCTTTTTATGCTTTTTCAAATAGTGTACAATGTGTACGGTCACCTGGGCTACGAACTGTACCCTCGGTGGATAG
>CANHEC010000443.1 GCA_947459455.1 Chitinophagaceae bacterium | reverse complement strand
TGCCGGCACCGATTCGGTATTTCGCTTGTTCCGCGATCCCATCGTATGGTCGTCCGATAGCCAAATCACGGCTGATACCATGTACTTGTTTACCAAAAACAAAAAAGCCGATCAACTGCGGGCCTTTTACAACGGCTTCATCATTAACCGTACCAAAGAGGGGGCTTTCAATCAGGTAAAAGGCAATACAGTGAATGCCTGGTTTAAAGATGGAAACATTGACTATGTGCGGGCAAAAGGGCGGGCTGAAAGTGTGTACTATGCGCAGGATGAAAATGAACGATATGTAGGTCTCAACCGCTCATCGGCCGATGCTATAGATATGTTTTTCGAAAACAAGAAAGCTCGGAAAGTGAAGTTTATCAACGATCTGAAAGGAACCACCTATCCGGTAAGCCAGGTACCGCCCGATACCGATCGGTTGCGGGGTTTCAGCTGGCAGGAGGACAAACGGCCAAAGAGTAAGATAGCTTTGCTCGGAAGCCTTTGATTGCACCACGATTCGCACACCAAAACAAGCTTTCATATGCCTATCGCTTTTCTAAAACGCCGTTTCGTATCTTACTTGCAAGAGTTTATACACGATAGTCGTGCCATAGGCATTATGCTGCTGGTATGCACGGTGGCATCGCTGTTGCTGGCCAACCTGGGATGGGGCACCACAGTCAACAGCTGGTTGAATGCCGAAATACATTGGGCACATGCGCTGCACCTGCCACATAGTGGGCTGCATTTTATCAATGATGGGCTCATGGCTGTCTTCTTTTTTTTGGTAGGACTGGAAATAAAGCGGGAGCTGACGACCGGCGAACTGCGCACCGTAAAAAAGGCCCTACTGCCGATAGCTGCTGCTGTGGGTGGCATGCTGGTGCCTGCGCTGCTGTACGTATTTTTCAATAAGGGTACCGAGTACCAGGCTGGCTGGGGTATTCCTACGGCTACCGATATTGCTTTTTCGCTGGGGGTGGCCTCTATGCTGGGGTCTCGCTTTCCTGCTACGCTCAAAATTTTTCTGACGGCACTTGCCATCATCGATGATCTGGGTGCTATCCTCATCATCGCCTTTTTCTACGGGGGCTCCATCAAGGGCGGCTACCTGCTTGGCGCCATTGCTATCTTGGGCCTGCTGCTGTGGGCCGGTAGCCGGCGGCTCAAGTTGGGTGCGTGGCGCTATATAGCTGGCTTAGCTATGTGGTATCTGGTATTCAACAGTGGTATCCATGCTACCATCGCCGGCGTCCTGTTTGCGTTTACCATACCCGATGAGGAACTGCCAAGCCTTGAATTGGCGCTGCACAACTGGGTGAATTTCGGCATCCTGCCTTTGTTTGCCCTGGCAAACACATTCATTGTGCTGAATGGAGCGGTACTCAACCAGCTGTCCGGCAGTTTGTCGGTAGGCATTATGGTGGGGTTGGTATTGGGCAAGCCGCTCGGTATTTTTTTGGCTTGTAGGGTGCTGGTACAGCGGCGTATTGCCGATCTGCCCCGTGGGGTGAGTTGGAGCCAGATACTGGGAGCAGGCATTCTTGCCGGCATCGGTTTCACCATGTCTATCTTCATTTCAGGGTTGGCTTTTACACGCCCCGATTGGAGCGACATCTCCAAAATTGCCATTTTGGGTAGTGCTGTAATAAGCATATTACTGGCTGTTTTGTGGTTTCAGTTTGTGGCCAGGCCGGCAGCCGGCCACCTGCGGGTAGTAAGCAAGCGCTGATCAAGGGAGTACACCGGCGTCGAGGAAATTTGATCCGTTGGGTGCTTTTTCTTTTACATTTATGCCGGTTTATGCCGGTTTTGCCATGTTGAAGAAAGAACGTCATGCATTCATATTGCAGCAGCTCAATATCCATAACAGGGTAACGAGTAATGATTTGCTACAGCGCCTGCTAGTGTCGGAAGACACGATACGCAGAGACTTGCAGGAGTTGGCCGAAGAAGGGAAGTTGATCAAAGTCCATGGGGGCGCTCTTTCCCGCAGCCTGCACTTTACCCTATCGGCCAATGATGTATACCTGCCCAAAGAGAAGAAGACAATTGCTCAGAAAGCAGCCAGCCTGGTGCAAGATGGTATGGTGGTGCTGCTATCGGGTGGCACTACCATCCGCGAACTGATCCATCATTTGGCACCCGATCTGTCGGCTACTTTCATTACGCCCAGTGTTCCTATTGCCCTTGAGCTGATGAACCATACAGGCAGCGAAGTGATATTTATAGGCAGCAAACTGCATAAGGTGGCCCAAATAGCTATGGGGGCCGAACTCACCCGACAGTTGGCAACGATCCATGCCGATGTGTGCCTGCTGGGCACCAATGCGATAGATAGCAAGGCCGGCATCACCGAAAATGAATGGGAAGTGGCCGAGGTAAAGCGCCTGATGTGCCAGGCAGCCCGCCAGGTGGTAGCGCTGGCTATTAGTGAAAAGCTGAACGCAGTGCAGCCTTTTCAAGTGTGCAAGCCATCGGGCATTCACATGCTGGTCACAGAGTTTGATGCGCTTGATGATCGGTTGCTGGCCTACCGGGAGGCTGGCATCAACTGTCTGTAGCGTCCCTTTTGCCGGTGTAAGGCAGCGGGTTGCGGCTTTTTGCTGTCTTTCGGTATACCGTTGCTGGAAAATCTGGCGGTGGGAACAAAAAATCTTCATTCTTTCGCCAAACTGTGTTAAAATTGTTAACGAAATCTGCTTGCAGGTTTTTGCGGCTTTTGGTGCATCCAGTTCCAATGACCCTTAAACCAAAAGCAGCCCCGTTGATACGAGACTGCAGACCAACAACCTAAACAAAGCTTTATGAGAAACATGCTTCGAGTGCTGCTTGCAGCTGGCTTTCTGTGCATGGCCCTGCTGGCCGTGGCGCAAGAAAGAAACATTTCCGGCAAAATAACCGACGAAAAGGACGGTATAGCGCTGGCTGGTGTAACCGTAACGAACACCAAAACCGGCAAACGTGCCCAAACCAATGCTTCGGGCACTTTTACTATTGCGGCCTCCACCGGCGATGTACTGCGGTTTACCTACGTCGGTTTCAATGCCCGTACGGTTACGGTAGGACAGGGCAATTCGCTAAACGCGACCTTGACAAGTTCGGAAGAGCAACTGGGCGATGTGGTGGTGACAGCATTCGGTATCAAGCGTCAGCAACGAAGCGTGGGATATG
>CANHEC010000442.1 GCA_947459455.1 Chitinophagaceae bacterium | reverse complement strand
TTAACGCAGTTATTGAAATCCGCTTTCAGCACTTTGCCTTCGGCGTTTTGCATTACAGTACTTCTGGAGCCAGCGAAACAATCTTCATGTACCCTTTATCGCGAAGCTCACGAGCTACAGGGCCGAAGATGCGGGTGCCGCGAGGCTCATCGCTGTTATTGAGCAGTACCACTGCATTGTCATCGAACCGGATGTAAGATCCGTCTTTACGACGCAGCTTATTGGTAGTGCGTACAATAACAGCCTTGGTCACTGCACCCTTTTTCATGGCACCGCCAGGAATAGCGTCCTTCACGGTCACCACAATCTTGTCGCCAATCTTGGCGTAGTCCTGTCCGCTGTTGCCCAGTACACGGATGCAGAGCACCTCTTTGGCACCGCTGTTATCCGCCACGTTCAACCGGCTTTCTTGCTGAATCATTTTCTTTCGCTTTTTAGCTTAGCACCAGGCTAATGATTTATCAATGTTCAGAGGCTTGGTAAGGCAGCGCCTTTGGCAAGCTTGAAGGAAGAAGCGACTGCGGAGCAGCAGCCTCGCCCTGATTACTTCACTTTCTCTACTACTTCCACCAGGCGCCAGCGCTTCGTTTTGCTCAGCGGGCGGGTTTCCATGATGCGCACAGTATCGCCAATGCTGCACTCGTTCTTCTCGTCATGCGCATGGAACTTGGTCGTCTTTTTCACGAACTTGCCATAGATCGGGTGCTTCACTTTACGCTCTACAGCTACAGTGATGGTTTTATCCATCTTGTTGCTGGCTACCACACCTATCCTGGTTTTACGAAGATTTCTTGTTTCCATTTGGTTCAATATTTTTTTGAACGATCGAATCGTTGGTTAATCAGCCTACCAGTACCCGCTTTTGCAACTCGGATTTCATCCGGGCAATGTCATGACGCAGGTTGCGGATGCTCATGGGGTTTTCGAGCGGCGTGATGGCATGAGCAAACTGCAGCTTCTTCAGGCGCACTTCGTCTTCGCTGATGCGGGCCTTCAGATCGTCGGTCGACAGCTCACGCAGGCTGTTGTTGAAGTCGAGTTTCTTAGACATCTATCTATGATTTGAGTGTTTGAAAATCTTAAAATTTGAAAACCCGGCGCTTGGTCTTGCTTGGCAGCTTTCAAACTTTCGGCTGACTACTTTGCTTAGGCCTGGTAGTCGCGGCGAACAATGAATTTGGTTTTGATGGGCAGCTTCTGCGCAGCCAGTTCCATGGCTTCGCGGGCTACTTCCATCGGTACGCCGTCGCACTCAAACAGGATACGACCCGGCTCCACCACGGCAGCCCAAAACTCGGGGTTACCTTTACCCTTACCCATCCTCACTTCCAGCGGCTTGCGGGTGATCACCTTATCGGGGAATACACGGATCCACACGCTACCTTCACGCTTCATAGCACGGGTCATGGCCTGGCGGGCACTTTCGATCTGACGGTTGTTCAACCAAATGGGTTCCATCGCTTTCAGGGCAAACGATCCGAAAGAAATAGAGGTACCACGCTTGGCTACCTCGCGGATGCGGCCTTTCTGCTGTTTACGGAACTTGGTTCTTTTCGGCTGTAACATGACTTGTTTTGTTTCTTCGTTTGAATGATAGACTCCTGCTGTCGGCTACTTGCTCTGCTTTCACCGGCTGCTATCAGGAGTGTGTCAACCAGTGGGGAGGATGAGAGGCTGCTCGCTTAGCGACGGCCACCGCGGTCACCACCACGGTCGCGACGATCACCTCCACCCCTTCTGCCACCACGGTCGCCGCGGTCGCCACGATCTTCGCCACCCCGGCGGTCGCTCAGGCCACTACCGGTACCTACGAAGTTTGGGTTCAGGTCACGCTTGGTCAGCACTTCACCTTTACAAATCCACACCTTGATACCAATTTTACCATACACGGTCAGTGCGGCTACGTTGGCATAATCAATATCCATACGGAAAGTGTGCAGGGGCACACGACCCATTTTGATTTCTTCGCTACGGGCAATTTCAGCACCACCCAAACGGCCGCTGGCTTTTACCTTAATACCCTCGGCACCCATCCGCATAGCAGAAGCAATGGCCATTTTGATGGCACGCTTGAAGCTGATACGGTTTTCGATCTGGCGGGCAATGGTGTCTGCCACAATCATCGCATCCACCTCGGGGCGGCGGATCTCGAGGATGTTGATTTGCACGTCATCGTTACCAGTCAGCTTCTTCAGCTCTTCTTTGATACGGTCTACCTCGTTGCCACCTTTACCAATGATGATACCAGGCTTCGAAGTATGGATGGTTACGATAAGCTTGTTGAGGGTACGCTCGATAACAATCTTCGAAATACCACCCTTGTTGATACGGGCATTGAGGTAAGTGCGAATCTTGTTGTCCTCGATCAGCCGGTTGGCGTACACCTTGCTACTGCCATACCAGTTGCTGTCCCAACCACGGATGATACCGAGCCTGTTACCGATTGGATTTGCTTTTTGACCCATGATTAAAATTTGAAAATTTGACAGTCTGGAGGTTTGAAAATGAACTCAGCTGTCGGTCACTCAAATTGTTGTTGTTTCTGCCAGACGAAGCATCATTTTCACATGCCCTCGCCTGTATGTTGCTGATTATTTACTGTCTACTACAACGGTTACGTGGTTGCTACGCTTCCGCACCCGGTAGCCACGGCCCTGGGGGGCGGGGCGCATGCGCTTCAGCGTACGGCCTTCGTCTACCATCACGGTTTTCACTACCAGGCCGCTCTCATCGGCACCTTCGTTCTTGGCTTTCCAGTTAAAGGCGGCACTCTTTACCAGTTTGGCCATGGGTACAGAGCTGTGCTTGGTATTGTGTTCCAGTACAGCCAGTGCCTGATCTACCTGCATACCACGAATCAGATCGGCCAGCAAACGCATTTTGCGGGGCGATGTGGGGTAGTTTCTCAGTTTCGCTACTGCTTCCATTTTTATTCAGTTTCAGGTTTTTGGTTTTCAGCAGCCGGCATTTGCGCCAGCCAACCAAAAACCACCAACATTTAAATCAATTATTTCTTGCTGCCAGCGTGGCCTTTGAAGTTGCGGGTGGGGGCAAATTCTCCCAGTTTGTGTCCTACCATGAATTCGGTAACATACACAGGGATGAACTTATTGCCGTTGTGCACCGCAAAGGTGTGGCCTACAAAGTCGGGGGTAATAG
>CANHEC010000441.1 GCA_947459455.1 Chitinophagaceae bacterium | reverse complement strand
TGCCCGTTCGTTCTGTCCAGCACATAAAAGAAACCATTCTTGGGGGCTTGCATCAGCACTTTTCTGGACTTGCCGGCTATGGTCAGGTCGGCCAGCACAATATTCATGGTAGCGGTAAAGTCCCACATTTCGCCGGGAGTGGTCTGGTAGTGCCACACCAGTTTGCCGTTATCGGGATTGATGGCCAGAATGGATGCGAGATAAAGGTTGTCGCCACCGGCAGGGCTGCGATACCAGATCGGGTAGGGCGTGGCATTGCCCGTGCCGATGTACAGCAGATTGAGCACGGGGTCATAGGCCATTTGGCCCCAAACGGTGCCGCCGCCACCAGCCTTCCAATCGCTGTTGGGGTCCCATGTTTTGGCGGCTTTTTCCATTTCAGGATGTTCGAACCCTTTCTTGGGATCGCCTGGTACCGTGAAAAACCGCCAGGCTTGCTGGCCCGTGGCCAAATCATAGGCGGTCACGTAACCGCGTACACCAAACTCGGCACCAGAATTGCCAATGATCACTTTGGCCTTGGCTATTTGGGGCGCCCCGGTAATGGTATAGAAAGCAGTTCGATCGACAAACGTATCTGCTTTCCAAAGCAGTCGGCCTGTTGAAGCCTCCAGACAAATCAGGTAACCATCCAGCGTGCCCACATACACTTTTCCTTCCCACACCTGTACGCCCCGGTTTACTACATCGCAACACGCCCGCCGGGCATAGTTGCCATCTACTTTGGGATCATAGCGCCATCGTTCAGCCCCTGTTTTGGCGTCAAGTGCTATCACAATACTCCAGGCGCCCACGGTATACATGGTGCCATCTACCACAATCGGTGTGGCTTCCAGGCCTCGGTTTACCAGGCCCCGATTGGTGTTTGTGGTGTATTCCCAGGCCACACCCAGTTGATCAGCATTGCTTGCATTGATGTGCTTCAGCGGTGAGTGCTGTTGCTGCATGTAGTTGCGACCGAGGCTCATCCACTGCCCGGGTTCTTCATCGGCCTGCAACAAACGGTGCGCATCAATATCGCCGGCAGCATGTGGCTTGGGGCGGCAGGCAGTAGCCAGCAGGGCAAGCAAAAAAGTGGCAATACAAAGCCTGCGGGCATGTGTCGTTGCATCACCTGCTGTTTTGGAAAGTGACAATCTCATCATGCGGGTTTTAAGGGGGCTATCTGTTACACGGGCCAGTTATAGCCGTACGGGAGAGATCGTTACATCCCAATGGGCGATCAGCAGTTCAAAGCGGCGTTGTTCCTCTTTTTTTAAAGTGGCCTGATCAGGATAAATGCTGGCGATCAACTGCTTCGAGTCAAAGCTTTCGTCGAAAGGCGTGTTGCGATCTTTCCAAACCACCGTCACCCGAAAATCCCATCGGCTGTCTTCCGTGGCATGAAAAGTAGGTGCCTCGATTTTGAAACTGACAATGCGCCCCATCTCTTGCTGCTTTACCAGCAGCGGGTAGTGGTTTTTTTTGAAAAGAGTCATGAACTCCTCGGCAAATCCCCATTTTACCTTGTAGTAATACTCTTCAATGTAGCCGGCCTTTACAGTAGTTGCTGCAGTGGTCTGGCCGGCAGCCTCTGATGTCGTTCCCAGACACAATACGAGTATCAGCAGGTAGAAACAATTTCTCATAAGCATCTTTCTTTTTCTCAATATAAATGAAAAAGCCGCTCATTTCGGCAGCACCAACGGTTGTTGGCTCACTAAAATGAAGGCGGCGATGCTTTTTCCTACTTCAGCGTTATCTCAATCACATCATCGGGCTGGCGGCCATCGTACTGATGGTACACAAACAAGCCTTCCGGTACCTTATTAAACCGCAGTGTCTGTTGGGTGCCCATTTTTTTGATGCTGGCCACCTGTTCGTTCAGGTAGGGTAGTAGCAGGTAGTCTTGCTCGGGCTGCTTCAGCAAATGCAGGTAAATAGTTTTGCCCTTGCGGGTGGCCACGCCCCAGTGCTGCGGAGGCAAGCCGGCTCCGCGGGTGCCGTAGATGCTGGCCCCATATTGCTGCAGCCATTTGCCGGCAGCCAGCAGGGTGTCTGTAAATTCTGGTTGAATCACGCCATTTGGCATGGGGCCAACATTCAGCAGCAGGTTGGCATTGCGGCCTGCAGCGCCGGCCAGCCATTGTATCACCTGGCGTACCGATTTGTAGTTCCGGTCGGTCACACTGTAGCCCCAGTTGTTGTTCATGGTTTCGCAGGTTTCCAGCGGCATGCTGTTGGTAGGCTGCTGAAAGCTGAGACCAGCTTTGTTTTCGCCGGGCAGGTCGCGTTCAAACATCTGGAAGTCTTCGCCACTGAAAGGATCGAGGTGGTGATTATTGCCAATCATGCAGGCGGGCTGCAGCCGATGGATGAGGCTGTAAATTTCCTCGTACTTCCAGTCGATGCGGCTGGTGCGGTCGTGGCTGCCTTCTGGGTTGGTTTGGTCCCAATGGCCATCAAACCAAATGCTCATGATAGGACCGTAGTTCGTTAGCAGCTCTGTCAGTTGATTTTTCATGAACTGCAGGTAGCTGGCATAATCGCCCTGGCCGGTGCGGCCACTGTGCTGGCCGGTGCGGCCGGTGCGCCAGGGGTAGTCTTCGCGGTACCAGTCGAGGGTGCTGTAGTACAAGCCCAATTGAATGCCGTGGCGCTGGCAGGCAGCGGCTAACTGTTTCAGCACATCTTTACCGTAGGGGGTATTGGTTATTTTCCAATCGCTGTATTGCGTATCCCAGTTGCTAAAGCCATCGTGGTGGCGGGTAATGAACACGATGTACTTCATACCAGCTGCTTTCACCATGGTTGCCCATTTGTCAGCATCAAAGTCTACCGGATTGAACACCCGCAGGTAGCGGCGATAGTCTTCGATCTTAATCTTTTTATTCTGCATCACCCATTCGCCATCGCCCATTACGCTACTCAGGCCCCAATGCACAAACAGGCCGTATTTGTTGTCTTGAAACTGTTGGCGGGTGGCGAGGTTCGCAGGGCTGGGTTGGTAGCCCGGTTGTGCCGCTAGTGTGGCTGAGGCCAACAGGCCAGCCATGAGCCAGGTGGTTCGAAGTTGTTTCGTCATTTGCTGTTATTTGAAGTAGTTGTGCGTTGGTACACGGGCCGGCCATTGAAGATGGTCATGTCTACTTTTACTGTATGAATAAGGCCGGGATCCAGTCGGAAAACGTCCTGATCCAGCACAATCATATC
>CANHEC010000440.1 GCA_947459455.1 Chitinophagaceae bacterium | reverse complement strand
ATAGAAAAATAACCATGGGTTATAAATTTAACCTGGTTAACAATTTCTTTTGTTTTGTTTCACATTTTTTTACAATTCTGTTGAATCGCTAAAACTTTGCGTGAGAAACAAAAAAGCCTACTTATAACAAGACGCAATGCATAATGAAGGAGTGATTCGTTTGCCAATATTCATCTGATTTTCAGATTTATAAATCAGCTGCAAAGCACATTGTCAGGCTGAATAAACATGACAGCAGCATCCGTAAGATTCATAGTAATGCTGGCTGAACATGTTTAACAAAGCATTCACGCAAAAGCAGCGGATTACGTAACATTGCAGTCTTCGAAAGTCGAAGGCAGTATTCTGTTTTCGAATATTACAATTCAAACCAAACTAAAGGCTATGAGGAAAAACATCATGCTTTTCCTGAGCATGTTGCTGCTGGTGTGTACCGCAGCATTGGCTCAGACGAAAGTGACTGGTAAGGTAACCGCCCGCCAGTCGGGTGCACCGCTCGCCGGAGCTACCATCCAAGTAAAAGGAACCAAAGTATCGGCCGTGGCCGACGACAATGGTAATTTCAGCATTACACTGCCGGAAGGCCGTACCGTGCTGGTCATTACTTATCTCGGTTACAAACGTATAGAGGTATCGGCCAGCAGTGCTGCCAACATTGTGCTGGAAGAAGATGCCAGCGACATTACCGAAGTGGTAGTGACCGGTTACAAATCGGCCCAGAAAAAAAGCTTCGTGGGTTCAGCCGGAAGCATCAAGGGTGAAGAGATCGCTGCTGTACCCATCGCATCATTCGACCAGGCCCTGCAGGGCCGCACTCCCGGTTTGCTGCTGCGAGCCAACTCGGGCCAGCCGGGTAACAGCGGTAGCGCCATCATTCGTGGCCGCGGTTCTATCAACGGTTCTACCGAGCCGATCTACATTGTAGACGGCTTGCAGATCGCCGCTGCTGACTTTGCCCAAATCAACCCCAACGATATCCAAAACGTATCGGTGCTGAAAGATGCCGTAGCTACCTCACTGTATGGTAGCCGTGGTGGTAACGGTGTGATTGTTGTAACCACCAAGCGTGGTAGCACTGGCAAGCCCAAGTTGGAAATTGATGCCTACACCGGCTGGAGCCGCTTCCCCACCTTCCGCGATTATCGCCTGATGACGACATCAGAAAAAATAGACTACGAACTGCGCCGCGGCGGCACCAGCCTGAGTGGCTATAGCCAGCAGGTGCTCGATTCTATGCGTCGCATCAACACCGACTGGGAAAAAGAAACAACTCAAACAGGCCGCACCTGGAGCCTGAACGGTAGCGCCAGCGGTGGTAACGATAAGACCCGCTATTTTGCTTCGGTAAACTACTTCACTCAAGAAGGTACCGTACGCAACACGGGCTTTAACCGTATCACTGGTCGTATCAACCTGAGCCAGGAAGCTGGCAATTTCAGCTTTGGCATTAACACCACCGGTACTGTGAGCGACTACAGCAACACTTCGGAGGCCAATACCGGTATTGGTACACCGCTGAACGCAGGTATCTGGACCAACCCCTATGAGCAACCATTCGTGCGTGGCTCTTATAATGCTGCTGGTAACTTTGTAGCAGGCGGTACTGCACTTACCCGCCCTCGTATAGCCGAGAGCTTCCAGCCCATTCCTACTACCGACCTGTTTTGGAATAACAACAAGAGCAATGACCTGCGTTTTGTAGCAGGTGCCAATGCTGAATACCGTGTTCCTTTTGTAAAGGGCCTGTCTGTTAAGACTGTTTATGGTATTGACTACCGCCAGTACAATGGTCAGTCGTTTGTAGACCGCCGCACTTACAACGGTGGCTTCAACCCCCGTCCTGCCAGCGGCCAGTTTGCTAACTTCCGCACCAGCTCGTTTGGTCGCAACTTCTTTAACAGCCAGCGCATTACCTGGACCAGCTCGTTGAACTACGCCAAAACATTTGGCGATCACAGCGTGGACGTGGGCGCTTACTACGAAACTGTTGATCTGAAGAGCAACAGCAACAACCGCACCGTATTCCTGCTGCAATCACCCTTCCAGAATGAGGCCGGCGCTACCATCAACGCTGACCTGCTGCCTCGTGTGGGTGCCACTGGCGTAGAGTCTTCGCTGGAGTCTTATTTTGGTGTGCTGAACTACGGCTTCAAAAACCGCTATTTCCTGAGCGCAAATATTCGTCGTGATGGATCAAGCCGCTTTGGTGCCGATCGCCGCTTTGCCACTTTTGGTGGTATAGGTGCTGCCTGGGCCATCAGCGACGAAGCCTTTATGCAAGGCACCCGCGGCTGGCTGAACCTGCTGAAAGTAAAAGCCAGCTATGGTACCGTGGGCAACCAGGAAGGCATTGGAGAATACGCAGCGCAAGGTACTGTTGGTGGCCGTATTTACAATGCCACACAAGGTACCACCGTATCAACTCCCGCCAACCCCGAGCTGCAATGGGAGGCCCGTAAAAAATTCAACGCAGGTTTTGAATTTGGCCTGTTTAACAATCGCCTGACAGGTTCTATTGAGTACTACGATGAAGTAACCGATAACCTGTTCCTGCCTGCTCCGCTGAGCCAAACCACCGGTTTCACCTCTATCACCCGCAACATTGGTTCGGTAAGGAACTCTGGTATTGAAGTAGGCTTGAACTACGACGTGGTACGCAACCGCGACCTGCGCATTACCCTGAATGCCAACCTGACCTATAACAAAAACGAGGTGCTGAAACTGGCCGATCGTGATACGATTGTAGGCGGTAACCTGGCTACCATCAAGGGTCAGCCGCTGCAGAGCCTGTTCCTGGTAGAGTACGCTGGCGTAAACCCCGCCAATGGTAACGCCCTGTACCGCAACCTGGATGGCACCACTACCGAGACCTACAACCTGAGCCAACGGAAAATAGTTGGTCAGGGCGACCCCACCCTGTTCGGTGGCTTTGGATTGGATGTGAACTACAAGGGCCTGGCGCTGAACGCACAGTTTAGCTACATGACCGGCATGCGTGCTTACAACAACGAGCGGAACAACATTGAGAACCCCGACTACTACTACGACAACGTGAACGCTGACCTGCTGCGTGAGTGGCAAAAGCCTGGCGATATCACAGATATCCCTCGTCCGGATAACTTGTTTGTATCGACTACAACTCGTTTTGTCGAAAACAACTCGTTCCTGCGCTTGCGCAATATCAGCCTGTCTTACACGCT
>CANHEC010000439.1 GCA_947459455.1 Chitinophagaceae bacterium | reverse complement strand
CATTTGTACGGTGCGCTTCAGGCGGGCGCCTATACTTGCCTGTTGTAGCTCGGGTTGGGTAGGTGGCTCCTTCAAAGCCGAACCCGGCGGCAGCTTCACCCTTTCCTCCTGCCTTAGTACAATGGGGTATCCAAAGTTTACATCCATCAGGCGCTTGCTGGCATTAAAGGGGTTCAGGCCACCGGTAATCAGCAGGTTGCTGTTGTAGTACAAAATGCCTGCATCATCGGCTATTTCCTGCTTATAGCTTATGTGTTTTTCTGCCGCAGCGGTATCGCTTACAGGCGGTACATTCTCAGCTTTCAATATTGTTGCCCCCATCAGTTGCTCATCGTCTACCGCCGCTATGGGGTTCACAGCCTGGCTACCAAACCTTCGGGTACCAGCGTAGCGGGCATATCCTTTGCGGGCTATCACCACCTTACCCTTCATGTTGCCGGCGGTTCTGTCCAGTTCGGCATGCAGGGTGATTATCTTTTCAAAGCGGTCGCTGCGCACCACTTTTATCAGTCGCGGCTTCTTTTTATCTACCACCAGCGCCACGGTATTCAGCAGCTGGTAGGGCGTCACAAAAGCCGGCAGCTTTTTCTCTGTGGCGTCCATTATCCATGGCTGCATGCTGGAATCGATAATGGCATACGCCACCACCCGGTTAAACCGATCAACAAACGGATAGTCGGGCTGCACCTTGCCAAAATCGCGGTCGGCAGCCAGTAGTGGATAGGCCTGAATACCAAAATGAAGCAGCAGGTTCAGCAGCAGCAGATTGGTTTCCGCTACCGATCCTTCTCCCGTTTCCAGCGTGTGCTTTACGCCTTCGGGCGCATTCACGCCCACATAGCCGTCCCACTTCACCTTTTTCTTTACGTACTCATATATCGCCGTCACTTTTTCAGCCGTAGTACCGGCCGCCAGTACCTGCGCTTCCAGGTCGGGCACCGATAGCTTTTTGTTCAGGTCGCTGCCGTATTGGTCGCCCGCCAGCAAGCTGCGCACCAGTTGCTCCCAGGTTTGGTTTACCCGGCTGGCACCGGTACCTGCATTGTAGGCCGACAATTGAAAAATGACCCGCTGCCGGTAGTTATTCATGGCGTCCATATAAGGTTCATATTCCAGCGAGGGCACATTGCGCATTTCAAAGTACACCTTGCCCACATCTGCCATCGGCTTTATGTCTATGTAGTATTTCGGGTCTCGCTGCACACTGTATGCAAATTCGAGCCGCGGGTTCACCTCCAGCAGGTAGGCACTCAGTTCCACCGGCCAATCGCCCTGAAAATCCCAATAGTCGAGGGCACCATAGCTTTTTGAAGTCACTGTGTAGCGAAGTTCAAATACGCTGCCCTCCTTCACATTGGGCATGTTCACTTTCATTACCGATCGGCGGTTGTCCAGCTTGTCATAAAACACGCCCGACGATTCCAGCTTTGTCCAGATCGGCAGGTTGCCTACACCAGCATTGGCAGTTTCGCCATTTACCTCACTTATCGATTGGTAGCCTTCATAGCTGTAAAAAGGCACCTGAATGCTGCCCGCTTCCACGCCGGCTTTGCTCAGCACCAAAAAGCGGCGGCGGTGGGTGGTCATCATCTGGCCATCGTTGTTCATTGTTTCCGCGTAGTGAAACAATTCCACAGCGCCGGCAGAGGCATCAAATGCACAAGTCTTTTTGCTAAAAACGGCAGGGTCCAGCTGACCGGGCTCTGGCAGTTTGGGCTGCGCCGGCAGGACACACGGTGCCAGTAGCAGCAGCCAGCAATAATGTTTCATGCGTTGCATTGGGTTGTTTTGGCAGGACTAAACTATTGCAGCCATAGCCGCTTGCCAAGGCACGATGTACAAGTGTGCAGTTTTACAAACCAATGCTCAATCACCGGTCACGGCTGCTTTGTTTTCCGGGGCTGTCAGCGGCCCTGCATATCCCGGCAGCCGTTCACGCCGTTGCGGCTACTCCTCGGCCCCGCGGTGCAGGGCCTGCGGGGTAGCCTGCGCCGTCGTGCAGCCCATGGCCAGCAGTGCAGTGCCCGGCTAGCTCATCTTATAGTTTGATGGCGCCCAGCTTCAGCAGGCCATACAGCATGCTGCTCACATGCAGGCTTTGTACAATCTCGTTGTCACGCAGCATGCGCACCAGTTCGGGCACCGGCACCGTTAGCACTTCCAGCTCTTCATTCTCATCGTGCTCTAGCGCATGCGTAAGGGTGCAGCCGGTAGCCACGTAGCAGTACAGCAGGTTGTTTTGTGTAGCCGGGTTAGGCGCCACTACTCCACTAGGCACTATCTGGCCACAGCTGTAGCCGGTTTCTTCCAGCAGTTCCCGCTGTGCCGCTTCCAGCGGATTGGTTTCATGTGGGTCCATAATGCCGCCCGGTAGCTCCAGGCTAAAGCGCCCCAGCGAGTAGCGGTACTGGCGCACCAGCACCACTTGTCCGTCGATAGTTACCGGCATCACATTCACCCAGTGGCTGTACTCCAGCACATAGTAGGGGTCCATGGCCTGTCCGTTGCCTTTCAGCACCCGGTCGGCCCGCAGGCTAAACCATGTTTCGCGGTGGATGTATCGGCTGCCCAGTTGCTCCCAGGCCTTCAGTTCAGTTTGCATGTGTCAAAAAAAATATTGCGCCGCCGGCTGTACCAGCCGGCGGCGCAAAGGTAGGTGCTACACCCTGGGTAGACTATCGCTGTCGGGCATAGGCCTGCAAAGCAGCCAATATTTGGCCAGCCAGTGCCTGCAGATGTTCAGGCTGGCGTAGTATCTCGGCATCTTTTGCGTCTGTCAGGTAGCCCAGCTCCAGCAGTACTGCCGGACTGGGGCATTTATCCAGCACGTATATGCCTTGCTCCTTGCGCTGTAAAATGGTCTTGTTTACCGGCAGCGGACCCGCCTCCAATGACTGCAGCACCATGCTTGCCAACCGCCTGCTCTCTGGCAAAATGGCCGGATTATTATTGGCTACAAATGCATCAACACCACGGCGGCTTTTTGAATTTTTTCCTACGGTAGCGCCTATATGCAAGCTGATGAATACATCGGCTTTCGTTTCGGTTACCAATGCTACCCGCCTGCGCAAACTTTCATTGCGATTGCCGGGTATTGGCAGCTCATCATCTTCTCTGGTCAATACTACTTCCAGTTGATAGGCTCCAGCCCTTTCCTGCATCGCTTTTGCAATCTGCAGTGTCAGGGCCTTCTCTTGCTG
>CANHEC010000438.1 GCA_947459455.1 Chitinophagaceae bacterium | reverse complement strand
GCAACTGCCCTGGGAGCCGAGATATTGGAGTTTCACGCCGTGTTTGACAAACGCATGTTTGGGCCCGATGCCAAAGCATCACTGACAATAGATGAAATAAAGTGGCTGGCAGAAGGTGTAAAAATGATAGCCGCCGGCATGCAGCCGAGTACACTGAAAGACGATGCGTCACGCTTTGATGAGCTGAAGACGATGTTTGGAAAATCGCTGGCAGTGAACAAAGATTTACCAGCTGGCCACCTGTTGCAGCTGAACGACCTGGAATCGAAAAAGCCGGCCGGCAAGGGGCTGCCCGCCGCGCAGTACGCCAGTGTGATTGGCAGGCGCTTGCGACACGGCCTGCAGCAATGGAGTTTTTTGAACGAAACCGACCTCGACAATAACTGACGAAGGCCTGCCATGGAGCCACTTGCTACCCCGCTTATCATCATTGCCGAAGGCAACGACTACAGCCGCGACGCTTTGCAGCTGTACGCACAGCATGCACGGGTGCAGGTATTTACGCAGGCTTTTGATCCTGAGTTGGAAGCCTTACTGCCACAAGCCACCGGGCTGGTATGCAGGCTGCAGCGCAAGTGGGATGCGGCCATGCTGGCAAAAGCACCCAACCTTCGTTTTATCATTTCGCCTACCACTGCTCTCAACCATATTGATGAGGGCTATTGCCAGCAGCACGATATCCGCATCATCTCATTGCAAGGCGCTGCCGACTGGCTGGCGCAAATACCCAGTACGGCCGAGCACACCTGGGCCCTGCTGATGGCTGCCATGCGCCGCCTGCTACCCGCCCACCAGCATGTGATGGATGGTCATTGGCAACGCGACTACTGGAAAGGCCACAACCTGCGTGGCAAAACTATAGGGTTGATAGGTTACGGACGCGTAGCCAGGCAGGTAGCGGGCTATGCCGCAGCGTTTGGCATGCAGGTGCTGGCCTTTGATCGTAAACAAATGGAACAAGCAGCGCCAGCAGAACAGGTAGGCGATATTCAACAGTTGCTGGCGGTGTCCGACATCGTGTCGCTGCACATTTCTGCCGCGGGCAATGATGATTTTTTTAACCAACAGCTAATCGATCAATGCAGGGCAGGCGCCATGCTGATTAATACTGCTCGTGGCAATGTTTGGGATGAACAGGCAGTAGCTAACGCCTTGCTGAATGGCCAGCTTGGAGCCGTAGCTACCGATGTATTGAGCGATGAACTGAGCGATGCCTGGCAGCAGAGTCCATTGGTAAAAGCCGCCAGGCTATCAAACCGTGTGATCATTACGCCACACATTGCCGGCGCCACTTACGAATCGATGAAGGCGACTGAAGATTATGTAGCGCAGCAATGGGCCGACTGGTGGCGCAGCGAATGGCAGCAACGATAGTAAGTGCTACGCACCGGCAGGCATTATGCCAATGCGGCTCATATCGGCATACAGTCGTGAAAAACGGAAGCCTGCCGGCAACGGCTCTTCTGTAAAAAAATTGAGCTCCACGCTTCGGCTAAAGTCGGGTGGATTGACAAACCAGGGAAAATCGGGCTGGTATTGAAAGCCCTGCGCCAACAGCCACTGCTCATCTTCGTCGGTGCTCACCACCGCATCGGCCCAGCGCCAGCGATTTGCTTGCGCCCACGCTAACGATTGCTCCACCGCAACAAAACTCACCAGCCGAAGCCCACCAACGGCGGCTTGCAGCAAGCATTCGTCACCACCCGGCAGCACTGCACTTTCCAGCAGGGGCTGTTGGTAAAAGCCTGAGGCAGGACGAGTCAACCCTGCGGGCAATGCAACCGGTGCCAATACCGCCGCCAAGGGCAAATGCTGTACGGCCGGCGATATCCAAATCAAGCGGCGCAAATTGGGCTGCCGATGCCAGCCACGCTTTTGAAGCAGCGCTGCGCCAGCAGGATTTGCCAGCGCTACTGCCAGCGGCCCTTGTGTACGGGCCAGGTCGAACATGGTAGCGATTAAACCTGGCATATCGCCAGTTCGCCACACCAGGATATTGATAAGCCAAGCCAAGCCACCACCCGGTACTACACCCAAATGGCCTGCTACTTTACCATCGCTATCAATCGCCACAATACAGCGGCCGCCGGTAGCAGGTCCAAACTGCCAATGCCAAAATACCGCGTAAAAAAGTGGATGATTGGAAGGGTAATAAGTTCGGTACAGTTCACACAGCGCCGCATGGTCTGAAAAGCTGGCATATCGCACTGAAAAACTCATGCATTAAAATTAAAGCGATTACAATCGAGCCGAGGCAAGTGCCATCGTCCATCTTGCCAATCAATGCCAGCCACCGCCCTGTTTTCGACACAAAAACCAACCTCGATGCCCGCTTTTGCCAACGCTGCAGCGGTATCCTGATTGTACGACTGCTGGTATCCGTAAGGAAAACAGAACACCGGCAAAGGCACATTGGGCAGCCAATGCTGTAGCCACTGCATACAGTCCTGCACTTCTGACTGTTGTGCAGCGGCCGACAGGTTCGACAGCACATAGTGCGTATAACCATGCCCGCCAAAGCACATGCCGGCTGCCTGCATTTCTGCGGCCTGCGATTGCGAAATGTAATACGCTGCCGCAAGGGCGGCTTCATCAACGCCCAGTTCCTGCATCAGGTCGGTCAATAAACTTTCCTGATCGGCAGGCGCCAAATAAAAATTCAAATGACTTTTGAGGTTGGACAGTAAGGCTGTTTGATCAAGCCCCTGGTACGCAGCATCCCGAAAACGTTCGATAAACGTTGATTGCACCGGCACCAATTGCAAGCGCCTGGTGAGCTCGTCCTGAAACTGCTGCCAACCCAGCGTACGACTGAGGTAATGAATGCGATGCACATTCAGCAAGCGGTGCTGCTCATAATTCAGCCCATTCAGAAAAAAAAGCCCGGACAGGCCCCGCTGCTGAAGAATGGGAAAAACAGTTTCGTAGTGATCGGCCAGTCCATCGTCGAAGGTCAGCAACACCTGGTGCTGAGCTGGCTGAAATTGCGGCTGCAGCAACTGACGTGGATGGATCACCTCATAGTGCTGTTGAAAAAAATCCAGCTGCCGCTCAAACTGATCGGCCGGCAAAAACCAGGGTTCCTCGCCGGGAGCAAGCTGCTGCTGTTTTATATAGTGGTACATCACTATCTGCATCGCAATACCAAATCCAGCGGACTTTTTATTTCTTTAAAAACTTAGCGCCCAACATTTTTACTTT
>CANHEC010000437.1 GCA_947459455.1 Chitinophagaceae bacterium | reverse complement strand
CATTTCAAATTCGAAGAATACCTCTTCCGTTTTTATCAGCTTGCGGCAGCCGCCCAGCCAGCACACTGCCACCAGCCCCAGCAGGGCTGGCAGCAGCGTACAGCGGTATATGGTTCGGTTTGTCATTAGTAGCCGTATTGGGTTTGCAGGCTGCGCACTTGTGCCTCTTGCAATAGTGCCCCAGTGTTTAGCAATCCGTTCACAAAGCTATTCACATCGTTGTGAGCAGCACTCTTTACAGCGTAATATATGCGCTGGCGGCCATATTCGTTAGCCGCATCGGTGATGCCGGTAAAGGCGCTGTTCTCGCCCACATCGCCCACATCGTGCAGCAGGCCACAGGGTATCCAGCCCTCGTACCAGGTATTAAGGCCGCTACCCATTACAGCTATGGCTACATTATTGCGTACCCGGCTGTTTTCTATCTGGTTGCGTTCGGCGTCACGATACGGCAAGCCTCCAAGTGGACTGAATATGGGAGTACTATACCGCTCACTATTTCGCAAATTCCCATAGTAGTAGGCGTAGCTTTCTATCACGGCTATTTTGCCGGCGTGGGGCCCTGTTTTTTGGCCAAATGGCGGCGCATCGTTGTTCACCCGGTTGGCAAACATTTGTTTTTGCACCGTCCACCAGTAGTTGCTGGCGGCATCGCCCAGGGGCGATATGGTTTTAAACAGCGCATAGTAGTGCGTAGCCCGGCCAGCCTGGCGGTAAATGCCGTTTTGCAATGCCCGGCTAGATAGTGTAGTGGTACCATTGGGCCCGCCGTAGGCATACACTAAATCGGGCAATACTGCATCGGCGGCTGCCTTTAGCAGGTCGCTAAAAAAAGGAAAATCTATCTTGAGCTCCTTCTTTATTACATCCTTCAGGGCGCCAAAAAATACCCGCACTTCGGCTGCACCGGTTTGCTGCTTTATCAGGTAGGTGCTCATGGGGGCTATGCCCGTTTCGGTGGGGGCATCGGTCAGCAGCAGTTTTACATACGGAAAATTGTAGGGGAAATCATCCGCATTGTTCTTTACCCACGCATGTGCAAGTGTACTCAAGGCCGTAAAAGCTGCCCATTTTCGGGCCGTGTGGGTGCCGGAGTTTGGGTCGCGAACAAAAACAAAGTTTACATTCTCCAGTGCAGTTCTTGAGTAATTGCCCATGGTGTGCCGCGTAGTAAGCACCGCCCGCCAGGGCTGCCACCACGTATGCAGGCTGCGTACACTAGCCAGCCCATTGCGGCATACGGCTTTTACATTGGCTCGCTTCTTATACCCCTTTGTAATGCGGAAATAGCCGTTTTCGTTTGTAAAATCTACACCCAGTTTCAGAAAGTTTCTGCTGCGTATTTGTATGCCATATAGGGGCACATTTGCACTCAGTTCGGTATTAAAGGCGCTTACAAACCCCTCGGGGCGGTATCGCTCACTGTTGTGCTGGGCCAGTTCGGCCCCGTCAGTATCGGGATCGAACTTGATGAGCTTGGCTGTAGCATCGTACAAATCGGCAGGCCGAATACCCAGCATTTTGATGGTGCTGGTGGCTTTTCGCACGGCATCGCCTTTGGCACTATAAAACTGGCGAAGCTGCAAAAGCGGTGCACCGCCGGCACGCTGCTGGTTGGGGCCAGGTACTACTTCGGGTACAAAACATGCGTAGTGCAGGGGATCCCAGTTTTCACAAAGCTCTCCCCCGGCCCATGGGTCGGGCTCCTGTGCTTCGCCGTCATCATCGGTATATAGAAAAATCTGGTCCAGCACGGTGTAGGGTATATCGGTAGGTAGCGGATAACCATCGGGCACCAGCGTGTACTGGTAGGTTATCTGGTCTTCTGGTATGGCAGGATCCTGATAGTAGTCGCCTTCTACTTCAATATCGGCTGTCAGGGGCACGTCGTACAGCACAAAATCGGCTTCTTCCAGCCGAAGTAGTTGCTCCATAGTTTGTGGTGCAAACCTTACATACAGGTGCGAAGGATTGATAACAGCCTGCTGCGAAATGCCACTGCCGGCTGATCCACTTTTGGCCGATAACAAGCCATTGAGTGCCTTCTGTACATTGGAGAATGAGTAAATATTCGGCTTTAGCTCTCCTAATTTGGTTTCGCGTTCTGTAGCTGTGCTAGTAGATTGTTCAGCCGGCGCTTGGTCTGCAAATTGTTTTTTGCAACCCATGTTGAGCAGTAGAGTACCCAATAAGAGTACCCCCCCCGATTTTGATGTGATGTGTTTTCATGAAAGTCATTTTTTAAAGGTGTGACATAACGTTCCCGAATTGAAGGTAGCATATTTAAAACAGAATGTTTAAATAATATTGCATTTATGATGTATTTTATTAAACATTATATGTGAGTGTTTGAAAACAAGGCTGGAGGCGTAGGAAGACAAAGAAAAGGTGGCGAGCAGCAACCCTCTTCAGATGGAAAAGCTGGCAAATTCGGTAGGCTTTTATTGTATCGGGCTGCCTTTTATATTTTTCAATGCCTACCAGCGGCCGGGCGATTTTTTTGGGCCGTGCAGCAGTTAAGCAGCAAAAATGTCTACATTAGTGTGGTTGTAATCCAACTACGCATGACCGAAGACCTGATAATAGCAGGATGCCTGGCTAATAACCCGGTGGCACAACGGGAACTGTACAATCGCTACAGCCCCAAAATGCTGGCCGTGTGTTACCGCTTCGCCCACTCGAGAGAGGACGCGGAAGACATGCTGCAGGAAGGCTTCATCAAGGTGTTTTCGCAAATGCACACTTTTCAAGGGAAGGGTGCATTTGAAGGGTGGATCAGGCGGATCATTGTACATACCTGCATCAATGTACTGAAGCGAAACAAAAAGTTTAATGAATCGCTGGACATTGACTATGCGCTGGAAGCACAGGTAAAAGAAAATATACCTTCTATTCTCCAGGCAAAGCAGGTGGTAGAATGCATACGACTACTGCCCACGGGCTACCGCACCGTGCTGAACTTGTACGCTATTGAAGGCTACAGCCACAAAGAAATTGGCGAAATGCTGGATGTAGGGGAAAGTACCAGCCGCAGCCAGTACACCCGTGCCAAGGCCATGCTGGAGCAAATACTGGTGAAAAAGCGCATCATAGAAAAACCAGACCTGCAGCCCGGCGCTGTGGCCCTGGTGTAAACCACCCGGATGCACCGCCCACCAACAGAGACAGGCAGCCGCCAGGCGGCCGCACAAGCAAGAAGGTAGAT
>CANHEC010000436.1 GCA_947459455.1 Chitinophagaceae bacterium | reverse complement strand
GGTTGAGTATTCGTTCAGCCCGTTTACAATACCAAAGTGCGTGCTGGCCACCATAGCAATAGCACCACGGCTGGGGGCCAATATATATTTTTCCGAAATGGTATTGATGGCAATGGTACGGCTGGTGTCGAAGGTGAAAAAGTTGCCGGCATTACAGCCATTGAGCAAGAAGATGGGATACTTGCCCGGGTTGTTGTAGCGCTGCGGATCATCCAGATTGTAGTCGAGGGCGGTGGCGCTGCTGTGGCCAAAATAGGTGAGCAGGCTGAAGCCTTGCTGAAACAGTTTTTCCAGTAGTTCATTTTCAATGACAGCACCGGTAGTGCTATTGAACTTATTGAACGTAGTAACACGACCGCCGAAAAGCGTGTCTTCGGCTATCAGGCGGTAGTTGTTCATGTAGGGCCTGATCAGCGTTTCAATCGATGCATCATTGGCACCCACTACGTGTACAATGTTTTTCATCCAGGCCTTGTCTTGCTGCAGGTTGCTGGGGTTGGCCTGCGCACTTTCATACTCTTTCACCTTGTTCAGGTAGGTGATGATCTCCTGCTGCGAAATCACGTTGAGGCGACCGATGCTGAGCAGGGTAGTGGCCGATGTATTGTCGTTGGTAGCCAGCAGCACATCGCTGGCCGGGTAGCCAAACGTGGGCACTAAAAACAAACTGGCTGCTTGCGGATGGCTTTCGAAGGTGCGCATTTCATCGTAGGTCACCCCCTTGCCGATGAGCAGGCAGTGCTGTGGATTGGTGCTGAAAGTAGCCCGGGCGAATCGGATGAAATTCTTGATGGCCAGCGGATGCATTTTTATACCGAACGCGAACTGGTCTTCCAGTTCATCGATGGTGTACACTTTGGCATTGTATCCACCACCGGCGGCGCTGCTGCGATATTGCACGTACTGGCTCACGGCATCGCCAGTGCCCGATAGCAGGCGCCTGTTGGTAACGATGAGGTAATTGCCCTGGTTGGCGGCCGGTTGCAGGTTGACAAAATTTCGCCGGTTGAGCGAAGCGATATTGCTGACAGCAGCGTTGGTATTCGCCGCCAGCCAGTACTGGCAGGCCGCAGCCTGTGCTGGCAGCAAAAAGCGAACTGCTCCACCTGGCATCAGCAGCCCTTGCATCACAGTGCCGGTAGTCAGGTTGTATAGCAGGGGCGCTACATTGCCATGGTTGAAGTTGGTGATCTCCAACATGGTTTCGGCACTGCCGGCCGGCAGGTAAAAATCGAAAGCCGCAGCATTGTTGGCATTGGGCAGCCGTGGGTAGTCTATTTCTACAAAGCCCACTACCACGCGGTCGTTGCGGTTGCTGCTCAGGTTTTTTACACCTATCTCTACAGTAGCAGCATTCAGGCTGGCAGGGTTGATGCTGAGCGAATCGACCACAGCATTAAACTGGCTGATACCGCGTTCGCCCACCGCCACCTCGTTGATGAGAAAACGCACCGTGCGGCTGTTGGGTGCACTGCCGGCCAGGCTGTATTTTAGTTTGGCCTGCGGGCCGCCGGTAAAGGGCAACAGATTACTGAAGCGGCCGGTGCGGTTGGTTACCGGAAAGGTTTCCTGATCCGGAAAAATGTCTTCAGACGACATCATTTCGCCACGGTCGTAGCTCGATGAATAGACGTATTCACCAAAGTTGACAGCAAATCCGCGGTTCACATATTGCCGGGGTTGGCCGGTGCTCCAGTTTTTGTATTCGTGCCGTGCCTGCTTCCACACAAAGGTGGTGGGGCTGAGCGCCGATGCCCCGGCTCCGTTGGCAATGCTGCTGATGCGCAGGTTATTGCCGGCCGGATTGACTGTGAGGTAATACGCCGCTGTATCGGTAAACAGACTGATTTTGTTGTCGAGGTGTTCTACAGCATTGCGGTACAGCACCCGGTCGGGCACGCCATCATTGCGGTTGCCAAAAAACTCGAGATAGCCATTGCTGGCCAGCACACCGTTGGCACTGCTGGTAAGCAAGGGTACCTGCTGCCCATGCCGCCAAAGTTGAAAATGTTCGGCAGGTGTATTGCCAATGCCGGCGGCATCCAGTACGGCTTTGTTGATACGGTAAATACCGGGCGCTGCTATGCGAAACTTGTAATACGTTTTATTGTAGTCAATCCACTCGTTGTTGTACTGTGCCTGTACCGAAGTGACCAGCAGCAGGCTGGTCAGCAAGGCCGATAAAAAGGTAGCTGATCTTTTCATGCTCATTCCTCCTTGCGTTTCAGATCAATGGACAGCGAAACAATGTGTGTGTACAGCGGCGATGATTGGTTGGCGAGGTTGGTAAACGCGTAGTCGATTTTCACATTCTTGATTTTGAAGCCGGCCCCCAGCGATGGTTGAAAAATCCAAACCTTCTTTTTGTTGGTGGTATCGCCATCTTTTAGCGCTTGTTGAAAATTGCTAACGCCACCGCGTACCGAAAACACGTCGGCTACATTTAGCTCCATGCCTACACGGGGGTCAATGCTCAGGAAGCCGGTGCTGATCAGCGTGTTGCGCCGGCCGTCGAATGTGTTGTCCAATTGCAGCTCGGCCAGCAGGTTGGTTTTTTCGTTCAGGTAAAAGCGATAAGCGGCACCCAGCAACAGGCGAGGGGCCGTCAGTTCCGACGACTGCTGTGGAATATCGTTTTGCGCCAGGTAAAGCGCCTGCTTTTCCCGCTCGGTAAACCGGAAGTTCCACATATTAAAAGTGGTAGTGGCATCTCGCAGCACGGCCGCCACCGACCAGTTTTCGCTGCGCATATTAAAGCCAAAGTCGAAGCCGAAACCCCATGCTTTGGCAAAGCTGCCAATGTTGCGGTGGATCACCTTGATATTGCCGCCCACTGCTATGTCCTTATCGTCGCTTTGCAGCAGGTGCTGGCTCATGCCAAACATGAAGGCATAATCGGCCGATGAAAAAGTCTCGATGTTGTTGTAGTTCGGCCGCCCGTCGGGTTCTACCAAAAACAAGGTGTTCGGGATATCGTCGATGCCGAAGCGCATAAGCGAAAAACCGAGGGTGCGACGTCCATCGGCTGTGGGCACCGCCAGCCCTGCAAAATCATATTTGCCGATGCCTGAAAAGTATTCGGCATGCATCAGCGTCAGCTGTGGGTTGTTTTGAATAGCGGCCAGCCGGGCGGGGTTCCAGTAGCCGGCGGTTGCATCGGCTGTGGTGGTAATGCCAGCGCCGCCCATGCCCAGTGAGCGGGCTCC
>CANHEC010000435.1 GCA_947459455.1 Chitinophagaceae bacterium | reverse complement strand
GGCATAGCTGGCCTTCAGTGTATTGTCCCAGCTATTACGCTGCCCGGTGTAGTTGGCATACAAATCGACTGCGGCACCCAGCGTAAGGGCAAATTTTTCGGGCACCCCCACCCAATAAGAGTTGTTTTGCTGCGAAATGGCCAGGGCAAAAGTGCCGCCAAATTTCCAGGGGGCCTTTTTGCTGGTATCGGCTGCCAATGCCTTGTTGGCCGTCAGTTGGTCTACTTGCTTTCTGGCATCTTGCGCCGTAACTGTTATTGCAAGCAGCATCAGCGCTATGCTTAGGCGAGTTTTCATAGTCAGTTGCTTTGGGTAAACACAAAAATAGCCGGTGAGCCCGAACTGCTGAAGGATTGCTCCAACAGTTTTGCCACCGGCTACCCTTGCTTTCGGCAGGTTATTTTTTCAAAGCATCCCGTATTTCAGCCAGTAGCGCTTCAGTAGGCGTAGGGCCGGCCGGCGGAGGTGGTGCCTCAGCCTTCTTCATTTTATTGACCCCTTTTACCACCAAAAACAGTACAAAAGCAATGACCAGGAACGAAATAACTGCCGACAGAAAGTTGCCATACTTGACGGCGCCCCATTTCAGGTCCTTGATGTCTTGCAGGTTCGCCGCTTTGAGTGCCGGATCAAGAATGAGCGGCGTAATCACATTATCGATCAGCGAGGTGACAATGCTGCCAAAAGCGCCGCCGATGACCACGCCAATAGCCAGGTCCACAACATTGCCTTTCACTGCGAACTCTTTAAACTCCTTCAGAAATCCCATAGGTAAGTGTTTTTTAGGGTGATAAACTAAATTTGAAAATAGCTCATTCCGATCATTACTACACAATGCTTTGCCACCTGCTGGTGCCATCGGTACATGCCCCTTCCTGAAACGATGGCCAATAAATATCGCCTCCAAAGCAGTTTATGCTCACTTTTGCCGGGCATTTGCGCCGCTCAAACTACAACTACCTCATTTGAAAAAAACTGCCGACGCCTGGATCAACTGGCTATTGTTTGTATTGCTCTGTCTTATTTGGGGCAGCTCGTTCATCCTCATGAAATTTGGGTTGTACAACCAACAGGGAATCCCCCTGCTGTCGGCTTATGAGGTAGCGGCACTGCGCATGCTCAGCGCCGGCCTGGTACTCCTGCCATTGGCACCGGCTGCTTTCCGTCGGTTGGCCAGCGCAGGTACCCGCTGGTACACCATCTTATCTGGCTTGCTCGGCAGCTTTTTTCCGGCCTTTCTGTTTTGTCTGGCCGAAACCCGCATCGACTCGTCGTTGGCTGGCGCTATCAATGCTATGACGCCCCTCTTTGTGCTGCTGGTAGCCACCGGTTTTTATGGTGCCCGCATCCCTTCGTACAAGTGGCTGGGCATCCTGATTGGTTTTGGCGGCTGCCTGCTGCTTTTTGGCGGCAGCACACTCGGCAGCCAGCCGCTGGCCTATGGCTTGCTGGCGGTACTGGCCACCATTTGCTACGGCCTCAATGTAAACATGGTAAAAAGCAGGTTGCTACATGCCAGCTCGGCCGACATTGCCAGCATTGCCTTTTCATTCCTCATCCTGCCCTCGCTGGCAGTGCTTTGGGCCACCGGCTACTGGGGCAAAATGACACTGCGCAACGACCTGTGGACCGCTACCGGCGCATCGGTAGTACTGGGGGTATTTGGTACGGCTTTGGCCTCCATTCTTTTCTACATGCTGGTCAAAAGAGCCGGCATTATCTTCCCATCGTTGGTCACCTACGGCATTCCTTTTGTGGCCATGGGCTGGGCCATCTTTTTCAATGAACAGCCGGGCTGGAATCAGTACGCCGGGCTGGCCGTCATTTTGCTGGGCGTGTACCTGGCCAACCGATCGGGCGACAACAAAAAGCCCGCCGGCTGATGAACAGCGGCGGGCTTTTCAGTAAGTATTCTCGGCCTGAATTGACCGCTGGCGTTATACTGTCATGATCTCCTTTTCCTTCGCTTCCAGGTGCTTTTCCACCAGTGCTATATAGCGGTCGGTCAGTTGCTGAATGTCTGTCTCGCTATCCTTGGCAGCATCTTCGCTCAGGCCATCCTTCTGCATCTTCTTTACCCGCTCTATGGCATCGCGGCGCAGGTTGCGGATCGCTACTTTGGCATGCTCGCCCTCACCACCGGCTTTTTTTACCAGCTCTTTCCTACGCTCTTCGGTAAGTGGTGGCAAAAAGATGCGAATGATATTGCCGTCGTTTTGAGGCGTTACGCCAATATTGGCTTGCAAAATTGACCGCTCAATGGGCTGCAGCATATTCTTTTCCCATGGCTGAATGGTAAGTGTACGGGCATCCAGCACCGATATATTGCCCACCTGATTGATGGGGGTGGGATTGCCATAATAATCTACTACCAAACCGTCCAGCATCTGCGGGGTGGCTTTGCCGGCTCTTACCTTGGCCAGTTCTCCTTCCAGGTGGTTGATTGCTTTGCGCATCGACTCCTCTGTATCCTTGATCAGGAGTCCGGTATCTGTTGACATAAACGGTGCTTTTTTGGGAGCGCAAACCTAACAGAAAAGCTTGAGTTTACCAGCGCCTGAGCTGGCAGCCTACGGCAGCTACTTGGCGGCTTTTTTGGGCGATACCGAAATCACCGGTGTTTCGGCCCCATCGGGTACCAATCGTGGCACTGTTCTGCGCAGCATGCGCTGCCGCTGGCGCTTGTACAAATACAGCGACAGCCCAATACTGAGAAAACCTACGCCATTGATCAAAAGCAACAGGCGGGTATTGCCCCAGCTTTGGAGCTGATAACTCAGCAGGGCTACGGCCAGCCCAACGGCCGTCAGAAAAAGGGTGATTTGCAAATGCGACCAACCGAAGCGCAGCAAAATATGGTGCACATGGTTGCGATCGGGGGTAAAGGGCGGAATGCCACTAAAGATGCGAAAAGCAAAAACCCGAAGCGTATCGAACAGCGGCACAAACAAAATGGCAAACCCTACTGCAGCCGGCGACTGGATGACCCACACACTGGCGCTGCCGGCGGTTTGTATAAAGTGAATGACGAGTGTGGCATGCACCAGACCGCAGAGCAAACTACCGGTATCGCCCATGAAAATGCGGGCAGGCGGATAATTGAAAATCAGAAAGGCCCCCACGGCGCCGGCCAGCGATGTAGCCATACAGGCATACTGGAAATCGCCATTGATGGCAAAATAAAGGGCAAAAAGAGCCGCACTTAAAAAACT
>CANHEC010000434.1 GCA_947459455.1 Chitinophagaceae bacterium | reverse complement strand
TAAAAAATGGAGCGGTGAAAAATGTGGGCTGTGTACGAAATCAAAACTATTTTCAGCCATCATTGGCGGTGGTGACAGCACTCATAGGCAGCCATGATTTTCGTCATGTTTGCGTCATTGGTGTTCAACACAACGTAGCCAAACCCGCAAAAAACTCCACAAAGAAGAAAGTGCAGCCCGTATGCGCAATCAAACAGGATGCTGATGTACCTACCTGTCCGCACCTGCCGCTATCCTATAAACAGCGTACCGCTGCTATCAGTCGACCGTCTTTTCTAAGCCTGGCCGCCCTGCCTCCACACCGAGCCAGGCAATAAGTATAATAGAAATACTGCTGCTGGGCATAAGGATAGCCGCTACCAGCGGACTTAGTTGACCTTGAAACGCAAAGGACAAACCGATGAAATTGTACAGAATAGAAACCATAAATGACAGCAGTACCACCTGCCGCCCACGCTTGGCCATCGCCACATACCGATGCAACAAGTGTAAGCGACTTGCTTCCATGATAGCATCGCAACCGGGCGAAAAATTGTTAATGTCATCGGTGACAGCAATGCCTACCTGTGCTGCCTTTAGCGCACCTGCATCGTTTAGCCCATCGCCCACCATCATCACTACATCACCGGCTTTTCGGCAGTCTTCCACATACTGCAGTTTATCGGCTGGTGCCTGATCAAAGCGGATATCGGCCTGCGCACCCAACAAGTGTTGAATGGCAATTCGCTCCGCATCGTTATCACCGCTCAGTACCGACAAGCGGCGCCCTGACATTAATCGGCGAATCATGTGCTGCAGCCCTTTCCTATAGTGATTGCGCAGTAAAAAGAAACCCTGTTTTGTACCATCAATACTCCAGGCTACTACCGAAGACCGGGCATCAAAATGATTGCGACCCCACACAAACTGCGGGCTCCCAAACTTTACATGGCATTCATCTATCCATGCCTCTACCCCTTTGCCGGCATGTTCTTTTACATGGGCAATTGGCCTGGCCGGCAGGCCCAGGTGCTGCAAAACTGCCCTGCTCAGCGGATGAGAGGTTTGTGCCGCAACCGATGCCAGCATCACGGCCGTTTTGCTATCTATCGGATCGCCTTTTACCTCTACATCGAATAACTTACCGTCCGTCAGCGTACCGGTTTTGTCAAAAATCAGGTGATTCACCTTCACCATGCGCTCTACCACGGCTGCGTTTCGAACATACAAGCCTGCACGATCGAACACCCGAATGACATGGCTATTGGTAAACGAATTACTTAATAACAGCGAGCAGGGGCAAGCCACAATAAGAGCGGCCGTCACCACTGTCCACACTTTTGGCGGATCGGTAAAGAACCAATACAATGCAGCGAAAGCAGTGAGCGAAAAAAGCACCGCCGTAAAGTAGCGGCTCACAGTATGTACCCACGAATCATTGTTATTATCCTCGCTACGCATACTCTCCCGGTTCCACAAATTGGTCAGGTAGCTTTGGCTCACATCTTTTATCAGCAGCAACTCGATTTTTCCCGCCACTTGTCGGCCACCGGCGTAAATAATTTCACTGATCTTCTTTTCGACTGGCAAACTTTCGCCAGTAACAAAACTGTAATCAACAGCTGCTTCGCCCCGTACCAAAATGCCATCGGCGGGTACTATTTCATGGCTATGAATTACAATGCTATCGCCACTGCGCAAATCAGGCAGCGGTACGGGTGTTTCTACGCCGGCTACTATTTTGTTGACCGCAATGGGGAAATAAGAAGTGTAGTCGCGGTCGAAACTGAGCGACTGCTGGGTACGATCCTGCAGCAAGCGGCCTACCAGCATAAAAAACACGATACCGCTCATGCTATCAAGATAGCCAGCGCCGGTACCACTAATGATTTCGTATACACTGCGACCAAACGTGATTAAAATCGCCAGGGCGATTGGCGCATCGATATTGAGAAACCCGGTACGCAGCCCTGCCCAGCCACTGGCAAAAAATTCGCGGGCACTGTACAAAAACACAGGTAAGCTCAGCAGTAAATTAAGATACCGGAACACGGGTGTAAGATCATAATCTGCCGTCACGCCATCCAGCCCAACGTACTCGGGAAAGCTGAGCAGCATGATGTTACTGAAACAAAATCCGGCTACCCCCAGCCGGTAAAGCCGGTTTCGATTAAAAAGGTTTCGCGGCTTTTTATCCAAATCGTTGAGGCTGATATGGGGCTCGTAGCCAATGCTGGTGAGCAACTCGGCCAGGCGCCGCAGCGACAAGTGCTTTTCCCGAAACAGAATGGTGAGCTCCTTTTTCGGAAAATCAACCCGGCTGCTGATCACCGCCTCGTCCAGCCTGTATAAATGCTCAAGCAGCCACAAGCAGCTGCTGCAGTGCATTTGGGGCAAATAAAAAGTCACCTGCGTTTGGCTTTCGTCGGCAAACTGTGCCAGGCGCTGCCTGATGTCTTCATTTTCCAAAAACGCAAACTTATCGTGGCGCACCTGCACCCGCTGATTGACGCCCGGATTGCTGGCATGATCGTAGTACTCACAAAGGCCATGCTGGTTCAGTACCTGGTACACGGTTTTGCATCCAGCACAGCAAAATGGCTTTTCATCGTACAAAATGGGCTGAGGCGGCAAATCTTCGCCGCAGTGAAAACAATGCACGGCAGTGCTGATAGCAGTCTCCATGATTACATTCCGTTTTTCTTACTTGCTACAACAGCCGGTGGTAATACCGGCTGCTACGCATAAAAAGTTATCTGAGTGCCGGGCACCCCTGCATTGCATCAGCAGCCGTATACCCGCTGAAGTCTTGGCAGCAGTACATTTTCCTTCAGGTAAATTGATTGGCTGATCATCTGATCTATCAAAAAGAGTTCTTCGAAAAACAGCCTGGTATCAGCATCCCACTCGGGGCGTAAAATGAAATTGTTGGCTACCTGTCGCAGCTTTTCCATAATGCTGATAATTTTTTTGTTCTTGTCGCGTATCATTTGCAACGGCATTTGAAAGGGCATGCCCGGCTGACAATTGTCGAGTTTTTCCACTACCGGAAAAACGATGAGCCGATCGTTGCGTATTACCTGTTCTACTTCCTCTTTCAGGCGGGTAAACAGCAAATGGGCCACGCTCATCTTCTCCGGATCAACATCGGAATGCTGCAACATGGCTGCCAGGTGCTCTTGCGTATCCAACGCCTGAAATAACGGTGTATAATATTTTTGATCGATGTAGTGACAGAGTTG
>CANHEC010000433.1 GCA_947459455.1 Chitinophagaceae bacterium | reverse complement strand
GGTGAGGCTGCACACCTACCTTTGCCGCCCTATGGGCCAAAAAAAACTCATCCGCTTTGCCGCCATCAAGGAATTTAAAAACGTGCTGGAATACCCGGAGGGGATGGCCGGCCAGTGGTCACATTTTTTTGAAAAACCACAGCCGCTGACGCTGGAACTGGCCTGCGGGAAGGGCGAATATGCGGTAGGGCTGGGCAGGATGTTTCGGCAGCGCAACTTTTTGGGGGTGGATGTAAAGGGCAACCGCCTGTACGTGGGTGCCAAAACAGCCCTGCAGGAAGGGCTGACCAATGTGGGCTTTATGCGCACCCAAATAGAGCGGATCGACCAATACTTTACACCGGGCGAAGTAGCAGAAATTTGGCTCACCTTTCCTGATCCGCAACTGCGCACCAGCCGGGCCAAAAAGCGCCTCACCCACCCGGGCTTTTTGCGCAAATACCAGCGCTTCCTGCAGCCGGGCGGTCGCATTCACCTGAAAACCGATTCGCCGTTATTGTATCGCTTCACCATGAAGCTGATCGAACATTACCGTTGCCCCCTCGTTACTCATTACTCCGACGTGTACCAGGAAGCGAAAGAGCCTGAGTTGTTGAACATAAAAACCCATTATGAGGGGCTCGATATCGCACAAAGCGGCAAAATTCACTATTGCTGCTTTAGTTTACCCGCCGAGCTGCCACTGGCGCTGGATGTTTCGTTTACCGAATGGATCAGGCAAACGGAGCAGCCAACGGATACCTGATCAAAGCAACGACCGATCTACCCCATGAAATTGCACCTGAAAGAAGGCGAAGACTACTACTACAACGAGCAGGGCTATATTGTGCTCACCGAAAAGTACCATCTCGATCGTGGCAGCTGCTGTGGCAATGGGTGCATGCACTGCCCATTTGACTACGAAAATGTACCCGAGGCCCGCCGGGCCGATTTGCTGCAGAAACAAGCCCAGCGCTGCCGGCAATGACGGCACTGCCCTGCACCGTACACCCGTTCCTTAGCGGTAGAAATATGTTTGATTAATCGCCTTGGCGCCGCTTCCCGTTATGAACGACTTGATGCTGACTGATGCAGGCCTTCCATCGGTACGGTACTTGTAGCTGTTTTCGCTGATGGGTGCCACTACACCAGCCGAGCCGACTCCTATTTTCAGCACGTTTCTATTGCCCACCACATCACGAAACCCAACCAGAAATTCGTCCAAAGTAGCGGCAACTGGCGCCGGGTTGTTGTCGTAGGTAATGACCGTGGAGAGAACGGTGGGATTCCACTTTCCTTCGACATCGTCCCACTCCTGACCATCCAGCTTTGTTAAAAGTCCGTCGGTATTAAAGGTCATCGCGATACGGGTAATCGGAAACGGGTCCGTCGGATCCGTCATATCATACTGAATCGCCACATTGGGAAAATTGCCACTCCAGGTATAAACAGTGCTATCGTAGATAATGGATTGCGCCCGATCGGAGTAACGCACAGAAGCTATGATGCGCCCGGCTACATTTCTGATGGCCTTTCCAAAAAGTGTATCACTGCTGCTTTCGCTATCGTAACTAATAGCGCCAATGATCATACCACTGGCATTGCGTAGCAGTTCATCGTACGAAAACTCAACGCCGATTTCGCTGGTTAGCTGCCCCCGAACTCTCATTAGTTGGCGGGCACTATTGTACTCGTAGGTAGCAAATCCCTGGTTGATGGGCTCACCGGCAGCGTCCTTCATTTCTGTGCGATACAGCAGCGCCGTGTCCGATGTATTGCCACTGCTACCGCCGGTTGTATCTACATCGGTACCTGGCGCATTATCTGCTTCAAATGACAGCTCCTTTTGGCAGCCTACAGCAACAAACAACAAGAAAGCCAGTGTGAAAAAAGACGATAAACGCATGACAGTTGTTTCGGGGGTGTACAAAAATACCCCACGAATATACGGCTTGCGTGCACTGACAACTATAAAGCAGGTCAAAACGACCTGAACTGCCACTGCCGAAGCCATTTACGTAGCTGTTGAAGTGTCCGATCATTCAGTCCATCGGCAGGATAAGATGTGCCATCCGGCAGTCGTACTTGCGGAAAAAGATGGGCCGGAACAGCTGGCGAACCTGTCAACCGTTTGCAACTAATACAGATACTCAGATGTGCAACAATCGAGTCGGATTGATAGAACACGATACCCAAATGCGGCTCGAAACAAAAGGCCGGCGCATCGCCATAGGCTCGTTTGTTGTACAGCAATCCCACCAGTGCTTCTACGTCGTGACCATCAAGGGGCTGTTGAGCTACAATGGTCGGTGCCAGTCGGCCCTCTTCCACGATGTACAAGGCTTGTTCGCCTTTAGCACCGTTATAGTCATAGGCCATTGCTTTGTCGAACTGCAACGAATCAAATGGAGGATGAAGCTTGGTGAGGCGTGCCAACGTGGGTGCCCTCTTCAGGCTTTCGGCTAATTGCTGAAGCGACAAATAAGGCTGGGGCTCGACAGTCGGCGCCGGCGGTTGACTTTGTACCGAAACGGGCGAAGCCGGAACCGGCGAATGAGTTGGTTGGCAGGCCGCCCATGCTATTGTTGTCATTACCAGCATGCTTGCTAACCTGCTTCGGCTATTCATACTTCCTGCAGGCTAAACGGCAGCTTGCGAATGCGCTTACCGGTAAGATCAAATATGGCATTGCACAATGCGGGTGCAAAAGGAGGAAGTCCGGGCTCGCCCACGCCACCAGCCTTCTCTTCATTATCCATCAGGTGCACCTCTATTTTGCCGATATCGCCTATGCGGGGCAGGTTGTAGTCGAGAAAATTTGTTTCTACCGCTTTACCATCTGCAAAATGTGTTTCGTGGGTCACTGCAGCACCTAATGCCATGTAGATGCTTCCCTCTACCTGCGCCTGCACAATGTCGGGGTTGACGTACCAGCCGCAGTCTACCACGGCCCACACCTTGTCAATCTTCACGCCGCCTTCATTGGCTTTGCTCACTTTTACCACTTCGCCCACTATGCTGCCAAAGCACTGCGTCAGCGCTATGCCATAGCCCTCTCCCTTCTTCCGTTGGTTCCAGCCACTTACTTCGGCCAGTTTGGCCAGCAGGGCCTGGTGTCGCTCGGCCGGCAGGTGCCGCTGCCTGAAGGCCAGTGGATCTTTGCCGGCAGCCACTGCCAGTTCATCCATAAAGCTTTCGTAGGCAAACGTATTGGTGCTGGCATACACGCTGCGCCACCACATTACG
>CANHEC010000432.1 GCA_947459455.1 Chitinophagaceae bacterium | reverse complement strand
CGCCCAACCTTTTTCTCGTTAAATCCGATTACATCCGCTCTTGCGTACGCAGCCAGCGTTCGGGCAGGTCGTTGTTGCTGGCAATGAGGTAGTCGGTATAGGTGCAGGGAATGAACGATTGATCGGGCAGCTGCATCCACCAGCGGCCGGTATTGCGGCTTTGCAAAAACATCGTGTCTACTTCGGCACACATGAGGTGGTACTCATTGTAACCGCTGCGATCGGCCAGCGGTACTTCGTGCTTTTCTTTTTGCATGCCATCGAGGTAGTACCATACCATATGCGCCACCTGCATAGCGGTAAGCTGGTGAGCATCTTTGCCGGCAAAACCAAAAATGCCAGTAACGCGGTTGGCCGTGCTCATGCCGGCGTACTGCAGCAGCTTGCAGGCCTCCTGGCCGGTAAAGCCGTTGGGCGAAAGGGTTTGTGCCGGCGCATAGGCGTGGGCAATGGATGATACATCGAAACTGAAGAGCTGGCTGCTGCGGATGGCTGGCTCTACTTCATCCATCTTTTCCTGCACCTTGCCCACCCTGAAGCAATCGAAGCGGAGCTTGTCGATGGTTTCGAGCAACTGCGGATTGACAAAATAGCTTTGAAAGCCCACGAGGTTGAACTGCCGCACGTAGTTGGGCTCGCTGGTGAGCATTTCCAGCAGAAACTTATGGGCTGCAAAGGGATGTTCGCGGTCGAGATCGATGAGGGCATCGGCTGCGGTTACTTCTATCAGTTGTTGTTCTTCGGCAAAGGCCTGGTACAGGCCCAATGTGAGATCGTGACTGCCACCAAACAGCAGCAGGCGCTTGCCGGCTTTGAGCACCTCTCGCACCACCATAGCCAGGGCGGCATAGGTATCGTGCAGGGTGGCGCCGGTTTTGATGCTGCCCAAATCGGCCACCTGCAGCTCGGCATGCCACCAATACAAATTGTACAGCTGGCGGCGTACCGCCTGGGCATGGCCCGGTGCCGAGCGAATGCCCATGCCACGGCAATCATCGCAACTGAGCAGCAGCAGGTCGGCAGTGTCGAGGTCATTCTGGTCGGTCAGCAGCTGGCCTATTTGCCCCGGTCGGTAGCCTTCGTCTTCCGATACTTCGTAGGGGTTGGGTAGTTCTATCAGCTCCTGAATATGTTGGTACAGCATGGCGATGCAGCAAAAATGCGTTGGTAAAAAAAGTGGACGGGGTGAAGGTAACGGCACGCCGTGCGGCCGTGCAGCGGCGTTTTTCCAACAGTCGTGAACAAGCACTTGCCGCAGGTAAATGCCTGGTCTCTGCTACTGATTGTTGGCTTTTTGCTACCCGGCATTTGCCCTAATTTGCCCGCTATGGCAGGTAGCAGATGGGAACAAATACGAGGCGGCGGGCTGGTAGTCGTACTACTGCTTTGCCAGCTCTGCGGCCTGGCACAAGCCCCCAACTGGCAGCTGAGTGCCAGCCAGCAGGTGCTGAAAATGGGCGGGCAGCTGCACATTACCTACCAGCTGCAGCAGCAGCGCAGCGAAGACTTTGAAGCGCCGGTATTTGCAGACTGGCGCATCGTGGAGGAGCCGGCTGCTAACAGTCGCCAGCGCCAAACATTCAGCTATGTGCTTGAGCCGCTGCACACCGGCAGCTGCGAGGTGCCGGCGGCCCGGGTGAAGCTGAAAGGGAAATGGTACCAAAGCAACCGGCTGGTAATAGAGGTGCTGGACAACACTGATGCCGACGCCGCGGCCGACGATTTTGCATTTGACGCCTACGTGCTGGGCCCTAAGGAAGACCCGGCAGACAAAATAAAACAGAACCTGTACGTAAAAACGGTGCTGAGCAAAACCCGCTGCTACGAAGGCGAAAGCATAGTAGCCGAATACAAACTGTACACCCGGGTGAACATTGAAGCCGACATTACGAGGCCAGCCAGTTTTCAGGGTTTTCGGTCGGTGGAGCTACCCCGGCAGTCGTTCGTGAATAGCCCTTACCAGCTGGAAAAGCTGAATGGCAAAACCTTTCGGGTGTACCTGCTGCGGCGGGTGCAGCTGATACCGCTGCAAAGCGGCCGGCTGACGCTGGGCAGCATGGGGCTACAGGCCCGCATCAGCTTTGTGCCGGCGGGCAGTGTGGGCCAGGGCAACCAGCCACCACCTACCGCCGCTCAGGTCAGCATTGTTCGGCAGACCCTGCTGTCGGAGCCGGCCATGGTAGAGGTGGTGCCGCTGCCACCGCTACCCGGCGCTGACAGTAGCAGCAGCGTACCGGTTGGTCAATTTTCGCAACAGTGCCAGCTACTGGCCGATAGTGGCGGTGCCCCACTGCTCACCATTGCTTACAGTGGCAGCGGCCATTGGCCCAGCCTACCCACGCCACAGGTGCAGTGGCCTGCCGGCATCACGGCTTTTGAGCCCACGCTGGAAGACAAACTAGACTCACAAGCCGTGCCCATCAGTGGTCAGCGGGTGTATGGATTCCGATTTAGTGCCGATACGGCCATTAGCAGCGAGGTGCTGATAAAAGGCCTGCGCTATTTTGATGCAGACAGTGGCGTGTACCGCCAGCTGCCCGATACGGTACTGCACCTGGAAATGGCTGCCCCCCGGCCCCTGTCGGCATCTGCTTTGGCGGCCGATGCACCACTGCCGGCTACCGAGTGGTTTACCCGCTATGCGCCGCTGCTGGCGCTGGCCGTGGCGGGTAGTATGCTGCTGGTACTGCTACTGAGGCGCAGCATGAGCCGGCGCCGGCGAAGGCCACCTGCAGCTCCTGCACCCGAGGTGCCGACCAACGATGCAACCGCCCCTGTGTGGCAAACCGCTGGCACCGCCCATCGTGGCAAGCCGGCCGCACCGCTGGCTACCGGCCACAGCATGCTGGCTGCCGGGTACGAAATGACTACCCCAGCATCAGCCAAGGAAATAGCAGCGCAACAAAGGCAGGCACTGCTGCAACTGCTGGAGGCCCGCCAATGGTGGCAGCCCGCCGGCGGACCAACCGAGCTTGCTGTGCAGCAATTGCCGGCACCGCTGCTACAGCAAATACAACACTGGCTGCAGCAGTGCCAGCTGGCCTGCTATAGCCCGCTGCAGCAGCAGGCCGACTGGGACCAGCTGACGCAGGAGTACAACACCCTGATGCAGGCGCTGGCTAAGGTGTAAACTTGTAACCTACGCCCCGCACTGAATGGAAATAGCGGGGGTTGCGGCTGTCTTCTTCGAAGTACTTGCGGATGTTGAGCAGAAAATTGTCGATGGTG
>CANHEC010000431.1 GCA_947459455.1 Chitinophagaceae bacterium | reverse complement strand
GGAAAATAATCGGCCGCCGCAGGTAGTTGCAAAAGCTTGCGCAGAAAAACTACAAAGTCGCCATTGGGCACATGGGCCGCATACTGCATGAAGGTGAAGGTGAAGCGAGCCCTATCGTAGGTGTTCAGGCAGAAAAAAGAGCCTTTGCTTTCTGCGAGTGCTGTAGGGTACAAAAACCACGCCCAGAAACCATACTGCGCCTCGTAGTCGGCTGGCTGGTATACCAGGCCCTGCTGTGTACTGGTATTGTACAAACCGAAATTGCCCAGATAGCTGGTGCGGTAGCCAATAACAAAGCGCCCTTGCTGGCTTCCGCTGAGGTGGCCATGATACACTGTGCGGCCATTGGCCAAAACACCGCTTGTAAGCGTAAAATCGTGTGGCATAAAAATGGATTGATGAAGTGTGGAGTCAAGTTGTAAAAGAATCACGAGCCGTGCAAGCGTAAAACCACGCTGGGTGCAAATACCAAAAAAAGGAGCCCGGTAAGGGGCTCCTGCAATAGTGACGTACGCTGGCTACTATACGACCGACAGATGGATAGCAAAGTGATCAGCAGGTGGCTCATCAGATTCCCAGGGGCGGCGTAGCTCCAACCTTACTTGCGTGGCTGGTAGCTGGTGCAGCAGCTTTAGCGCAAAGCAGGCCGTACCACCGGCACCGGGCATACTGCCACCCGGTTTGAAAGTGCGGCTTACCTGCCACGCTGCATTTGGTGCCAGCTGCCAGGTAAAACCTGTTGTTCCATTTTCGGGCAATTGTATTTCCAGCACATCGCCCACATGCAGCTGCACATGCTGGCCCTCATGCCCTTTGTTGATCATTTTTTTTGCCATCGCTGAGCTTATCGGTTTAAAGGTATCACCAATTGTAAATCTCTACCACCTGATCGTTATCCAACAACACATTCACCGGCGATTGTGTTTCGAGGGCGCTGGCCGCCACCATACAAATAGCGGTAATACTGGTATCGGAGGCGGGGCTTATTTTTTTCCAGCCCAAATCAGTAATGCCAATCCAGGCATTACGGGTCTCGGCTTTACTCCAAAGCGCATTCACTTTCTTGTTGTTGTGCCAGGTGCCGGCACCAAAGGCATCTCTGACGCCAGCAGCCGCCTCCTGTGTATTTACCGAGTCGAAAGGTGTACTCTGCCGAACGCTGCCCTCACTACTGCTGGCTTCGGCTGCGGCCGCTGGCAAGCCTTGTGTGGGTTGATTTGTGCCACTGGCAGCTGCAGCCGGCTGCAGAGCGGGTTCATTTTTCTTCGTTGCCATATTGCTATTTTTTTAGAGTTGAGAAAAAGGAAATGATATCAGGCGTACACCTCGGTGATCTGATTGGCACTGTTGATGTAAACTGACACGTTGCGGCGGGCAGATTTGGCTGCTGCCAGTTGGGTAAGCAGGAGGTAGAAATTGGTATCGTTGCTATCGCTGATGCGGCGCCAGCCTTCATTGCCAAGATAGGCCCATGCATTGCGGGCTGCCGAATTGGCCCACAAACCACGCACCGCTACATTGCGCACCCAGCCCGACATGTCTACTTCATCGATGCCATACATTTCGCTATCGATACCCACCTGACCATAGCCAATGCGGAAGTAGCCACTTTCGCCAAAGCCAGTGCCCCAGCTGTTTTTGCAAATCCATGCTTGCTGCGCATCATTGTAGCCGATGCAGCATACACAGTGGCCGCCACGCAGCTGGCCGGGATTGCTGCTTTTGCGGTACACCCCGCTACGATAGGCATAAAAATCATCGTACACCGTGTAGCAGGCAATCACTGCACCTTTCGTACTGATCCAGTCTTTCATGGCCTGGATAGAAGTGAGCTTGGTGTAGCTTTTTATTTTGGTGAGACGATTTTGCCAGTCGGCGCAGCGCCCTGAGCAGTTTTGGTCGCCGGCTGTGTATGGATAGCAGGCTTCGTCTACCACACCGGTGTTTTTATAGTGCTCAAGTGCCTTGTGCGGCCACCAACCGTTGGCGCAGGTGCGCCCCTCGCTGCGGGCATGGCAGTAGTACAGATGAGCTTCGGAGTGATCAACCGCTGCCGACGCCCCCTTCTGCACTTTGTAGCGGGTTTCTACCGCCGCCACCGTACCAAAGGCCACGCAGCTACCGCAGCCACCCTGATTCTTTATCGGGGTCACGTAGTTCAGCCCCCCATGATTACGCCAATCAAAGCTGGCCGGGGCCCCAAAGCCTTCACTACTCCTGGCACCCTTGAGCGCCATGAAAGATGACAGGTTCATCGCACTGATGCCTTCCTGTTCTTCCAGGCTTGGTTCATCGGGGCCGGGCGTATAGCCCAGCAGCAAATCCTGCTCGGCCTTCGATAATTCAAAGATGGGATTACTGCCGGCAGTCCAGGTACTTTGGTCTGCTTCCAGGGCAGCCTGAAGCGCTGCCAGCGCTTTTTTGTCTGACATAGGAGTAAAGTTTGAGAAGTGAGAAAATGAGTACAGGCATCGGCAGGTGTGCACTCATAAAAAATGAGTAGCGCACAGGTACCGACGAATCATCAGAAAAAGCACCAATAGAAATTGGCGGTGGGCAAACATGTTTGACAACGAGGAGGCCATGGCGCATCCTGCATTGTGATTGATATCAATGCCAAAGTAGTAGCAAGTAATGGCGCCTGCAAGCGGACAAGTACGCAGGCACATGAAGTTTCTATTAACGGGCGCTAGCCGAAAGACGCAGCAACCGTGTAAGGCAACCTGTAACGTATTGACACACAGCTGAAGTAAACTTTCCCCCTTCGCTGTCAGCCACTGCTGCCTGAAAAAATTTCTTGACCCTTGTCAAGCATTTTTTTTGCGAAGACAAAAGAAAAACTGCGTTCTGCAGTGATTGTCAGCGTGCCACAGGTGCCTGTTGGCCTTGATAGGCGGCCTGCTCACCTGGTGTCACTACAGCGCCCCCCGATAATGCCCGGTCGGTACGCTGGCGATGCACCTCTTCGAGACGGCGCAGCTGGTACTCGTAGGCCGTTTCACGCCATGTCATTTTAAATACAATGACCAGGAACTCGAGTAAAAACATGAGACAGGTGAAAAGGCCGTAAATAATCATCATGTACACATCGGATACAATGAGTGCAAACAGCGCTTTGATGCGAAGCAATAAACTATTCATATTGAATCGATTCGCCGCATCGGCTTCGGCTTGTTGCTGCACCTGCTGTGCGGCTTGCTCGGCCTGCTCCAGTTGCGCCTGCCACCTATCAAAG